>SLFT01000323.1 GCA_007124105.1 Candidatus Hydrogenedentota bacterium
ATCAGGTATCTTTCGGCATCAGCAAAGACACTGTACCGATGGCGCCAAATACGTTCGAGACAATTATCATGATGTCGGACACGTTCACCATTACGCACGGCTTGAGACCGCCGGAGCTTTACGTGTACGACGCCTGGGACCGCCCCATTCCCACAAAGCTTTCTTTGCCGCTCCTTGACAAACTGCCCGCGCCGGTACTTGATCCTGCGGCGCTGCACCTGCTGGCGCGCATGCCCGACGGCCGCACTGTTCCCATCCCGGGACGCGTCGAGAATAACAGGTTCATCGCGTCAGTGCTGCGGATGCCCCCCAAAGCGCGTTATGCCGTGGCATTGCGCCCCGAGACAATTTCCGCGGACTCCCGTGGGCTTGAGCGCTTGTATAACGAGCGTCTTGCCGCCGACGACAACTGGGCCGACTATTGGAAGCTGATCGCCACCTTCACAACCCTCGACGAGATTGCGGCGATTTATTACGGCGACATAGCGAATGAGGCCTCTTTTCAGCGACGCGATTTTTCGGGCAAAGAGTTGGAAGAAGCGGCGGCAATCGTAACGGCTGTCGCCCAGAGCATCCATAATTTACTGGCCGAGGCTGAAATGCGCGTACCCACACTGGTTATGGAACGAGACATTCACAACGGTACATTCCACAACCTGATCATGTACAACATGTATCCTCAGTACACGTATGATATAGAGAATCTGGCGGACATTTTCTATTATGACTATTTCTTCGGCCATGTTGTAGTGGACCCGGCGCAGTTGCTTGCCATCACCATTCGTAATGCGCGCCGCGCCGCCGCTGACGCCAATGCCATTGACGTCAAACAACCGCTTTCAACGGCCAGCGCCGTTACCGAGGCAATCTTAAAGAGTACATACGCGGGATACCAGATTCCCGCCATCACTACTGTGGGCGGCGGCCCGCTCGGGTTGCCCGTGCCGGCAGACAGATTGCCTGATGGCAAAGTCAAGCCCATTGACTTCATGCAGGGACTGCTTGATGGCGGGCCCATCTATCTGGCGCAGCGTGTGGAGGACTTTATTCTCAATACCGACGTGGACGCCGAAGACGTTGATTTCAGTGCCGAGAATGACGACCTGCGAAAACTTGCGCGTGGGTTTGGCGCCAACGAATACGCCATGCTTTGCCATCCCCTCTTCTTTCCCTACAGTCCAATGGTGTCGGATTACAGCCTGTCCGGACAAGAGTTTTTCTGCTACCTGCATAACGACAAAGATTTCGAGGAACCACTGGCATTGCTCATCGCAATCATAGAAGCAATTGCCGGAGAGATAGACGACTATCTTGAAGATGCGTTCTATCCCGTGAGTTTTGCGCAGGCATTACTGGGCATGTACAGCGTGATGAATGAAGGCGTCATCGAGCTTATGAACGAAGCAACGGACCCCGACTCTCATAACCTTCCCGACCTGTACTGGAAATACCTCAAGGACCGCGCCTATATTAACAGCGGCGAGGCATTGCTGCGTCCCAGCGACGTATGGCGGCCTCCCTTTACCTTTAACGAAGACCGCTTTTCAGATGAAGCCCTGGCGCATGTTCAGATTGACAGCCCCACCGATGCTTTTGTCTTGACGCCTGAAGAACACGAGGCGCTGCAGGATGTGATGCCCCTGAGCGGGCGCGCAGTGATTATTGACGCCCATTCGTTGACCAATGAACTGGTATTGACATTTAACACAAACAACTGGAATGTTGACGAGAACGGGCACGGCCCGGCTGTCGCGGTGTACAAGGAAGGCAGCACGGGCGTACAGTTATCAGACCCTGCCGACACGTATCGCGATTATGAAGTAGTGGACACGACAGGCAATGGCGTAAATGACACCGTAGTAGTAAGACGACTGCGCGCCCTTCCCCAAGACGATGAAATGTGCCTGAATCGTATTATCATCCTCATCGGAAACCTGAATTACAGTGATGTAAGCGACATTTCAATCACTGTCAACGCCTATTCCGATCTTGTTGTACCGGAACCCGACGTTATCCAGCGATATGTGTACGCCTGCGATCCCTTGTATGACTACTCGCTGAGAACGACGCAAAGCCTTATTGACCAGGACTCTTCCGCCTATCTGCTGAACATGACCTCGGGCGCCTGGCGCAGCGCCAACGACGTGAATCCCACTGTCTGGCAACACACTCTGATCATCATCGAGCCGAACAATGTACGTGAAAATACGGCCATGCTCCTGGTATCGGGTGGAAGCATCGGTTCCGTGGGCAACGCAACGGAACTCGCCATATTGGCCGAGATTGCCAGGGGGACACAGTCGGTGGTGGCATTGCTGGCGGGCGTACCCAACCAGCCGCTTCGGTTCAGGGGCGAACAGCGCAACCGGTCGGAAGACGGCATCATTGCGTACAGCTACGACAAGTATATGGGCCGTTATGAGGCCGGCGAGGCCGAAATGACGTGGCCCGCGTTGTTGCCCATGACCCGCGCCGCCGTACGCGCTCTCGACACAATACAGGATTTTATGGCGGAAAAACCTGGCAAGGTACGCGACATTGACAACTTCGTGGTCGCCGGCGCGTCCAAGCGCGGCTGGACAACATGGCTCACTGCGGCGGCGGAAACCATGCAAAGCCAGGAGACCGGACGCCCCTCGCGCGTGTCAGCCATTATCCCCATGGTGATTGACGTATTGAATATGCCGGCGCAAATTGAACACCATTATAACGCTTATCGTGGCTACCCGCGTACCGACCCGACAAACAACATCATCGGCGGTTATTCACGCGCACTCAGGGATTATGTCGAATTTGGCATTTTCGACCGCTTCGATACCGACGGGGGCCAATCCCTGCTGCAAATCGTTGACCCATACACCTATCGCAATATATTGACCATGCCAAAGCTGATTGCCAACGCCACCGGCGACCAGTTCTTCCTGCCAGACTCGTCGAAATTCTATTTTGACGACATGGTTGGGCAGAATTTCCTGCACTACGCGGCCAACACCGACCATAGTCTTTCAGATGGTCTTATAATGGATATGGACACACTCGAAACTATCGCGGCTTTTTATCGCGCACACGTAACCAACATGAGTCGTTACAGCACAGGCCGGGTGACGCTGCCCACGTACAATTGGGAGTACCTGGACGACCGCAGTGAGATTGGCGATGATGGACGCATACGTACTTATGCGCGCACCAAAATAACCGCCGATACAATGCCTCGGGGTACAGAAATAACCTTATGGCGCGCTTATGCGCCCGAGCACCGCGACTTTCGCCTCGAAGCCTCACAATCGCCACTCTGGAGATCACAAAAGGTTGAATACGACCCCGATACAGGCGGCTGGATTATCGAAGCGGAAGTACCGAACACCGGGTGGCGCGGATTCTATGCGCAATTGCGTTTTCCCGGCCCCATGCAAGGCATTGATTTCATTTTTACCACCCCGGTGCGGGTCGTGCCTGACAACAGATATCCCGCGTCACATCCTACTAGAAATTAACGCTGAAACACTGAAGCGCGGACAACATACATAGCGCATCTTTCTTCGGGTTACGTGCAGCGCCTGCATTAGCGTCTTCTTTTCATAATGCGATAATGCCATACCCCTGAACACAGATTCTTGTTGAAGAATAAAACAAAAGGATAAGTCATGTTAAAAGGACTGGGCGATCTGGGCAAAATGGGCGGCATACTCAAACAGGCCATGGAAATGAAGGGCCGTATCGAGGAACTAAAGGAAAATCTGGGCGCCATGCATGTTGAAACGTCGGTGGGCGGCGATATGGTCACGATTGTGATGAATGGCAACATGGAAGTCGTCTCGCTGAAGATAGACCCGTCAATCATTGACACTGAAGACCCCGAGACGCTCGAGGGAATGGTAGCCGCAGCGGTCAACGCTTCCGTATCAAAGGTGCAGGAGATGGTGAAAGACAAAATGACGGAACTGACTGGCGGCGTGGACATACCGGGGATAGTATAGCGGTGCGTATCGTATACTTTGGCACACCTCAATTGGCCGTACCCACACTGGATGCAGTCAATGAACATCACGAGGTAGTCGCCGTGGTCACCCAGCCGGACCGACCGCGCGGCCGCAGTGGAAAACCCGCGCCGCCTGAGGTCAAGACCTGGGCGCTTGAACACGGGCTGCCTGTGCATCAACCGGAAAAGCTGCACGACGGCGCCTTTGCTGAATGGCTGCGCGAGCAAAACCCCGAACTGTGCGTGGTTGCCGCGTACGGCCGCCTGCTGAAACAACCCGTGCTTGATGTGCCGCCCCAGGGCTGGCTGAATCTTCACCCGAGCCTGTTGCCGCGTTGGCGCGGACCCTCGCCCATACAGACAGCCATTCTCGAAGGAGACACCGTCACAGGCGCTACCATTATGCGTATCGTTCTTGAAATGGACGCAGGAGACATTGTGTTGCAGGAAGAAACGCCTATCGGCCCCAAAGAAACAGCGGCTGAACTGTCCGACCGACTGGCCGTTATGGGCGCCACATTGATGATGAAGGCCATAGGTCTGGTAGCCGACGGCGATGCGCCCGCCATACCGCAGGACCCGCAGCGCGTAACCATAAGCAAAGTGTTTGAAAAGGAACATGGGCGCATTCACTGGACGGAATCTGCGCAACACATCCATAATCGTGTGCGCGCCTGCAACCCCTGGCCCATGGCGCAGTGCATGTTCCGCGGTCAATTCTGCCGTATCCATGGAACTGTCCCCATTCTCTCTACTGGCGAAGCGCCGCCAGGTACTGTTGTCGCCGTAAACAAAAACCAAATTGTCGTCGCGACGGGAGACGGTGTACTTGCCATCACGAAGTTGCAGATGGCCGGTCGCAAGGCACTGGATGCCGCCGCGTTTCTGCGCGGCATGCCCATAACGCCGGGCGACCGCTTCGAGGATATTGCCGATGCCCGTTGACCAGGTTCGCGACAGGGCTGTATCGGCGTTGCTGCGCGTACTCGAAAATGACAGCCATATTGATGTTACAGTGGATAGAACTTTACGGCGGGGCAAATTGTCGCCGCGCGGCGGTCGTTTTCTTACCCATCTGGTGTATGGTGTTGTGCGGCATAAACTTCTATGCGACCATGTATTAAGCGCTATTTGCGACCAGCCGCTTGATAAAATACCCGCGCCTGTTCTAATGGTATTGCGCATGGGCGTTTTCCAAGCGTTCTTTTGCAACAATGTCACCAAACCCGCATTGGTACATACAGGTGTTGACCTCGCCAGACGCCGCGGCAATATCGGACTTGCAAAGATGACGAACGCCGTGTTGCGGCGCATACCCGACACACTGGACGCAGTTCAACTGCCGGACCGCGAAAAGGATTTCGTCAATTATTTGCGGGTCCGTTATTCCATGCCCCGCTGGATGGTGCGGTTGTGGCTGGAACTGTACGGCAACGAAGACGCGGAACGGTTTTGCGCGGCATGCAATGAACCCGCGCCGACGGTCATTCGGGTGAACACGTTGCGCACAGACATTGAGACCCTGTCGCAACGGTTGCTGACCGCCGGTTTCGCAACGAAACCGGTTCGTGATTGCGACGATGCGTTGCTGGTTTCAAACGAAGGCGACTTGCTCAAAAGCAAACTGTTCCGGGACGGGTATTTTATGTTTCAAGACCCGGCGTCCATGTTAGCAGCCCGTTTAATAACACCGCAACCTGGCGAGCATATACTCGATATGTGCGCCGCGCCCGGCGGGAAAACAACCCATATTGCGGCATTAACCGGCGGTAAGGCGCGCCTTATCGCCCTGGAGCGACACTGCTGGCGTATCGCGCGAATACACGAGAATTGCGCGCGTATGGGGATTCCCAATGTAACGACAGTGTGTGGCGACGGATTGGCGCCGCCTTTTGCTGACGCTATGTTCGACCGCGTTTTGCTTGACGCGCCCTGTTCCGGACTTGGCACATTGCGCCGTCATCCCGAGATAAAATGGCGCACCACGCCGGAAACACCCGGACAAATGGCGGCCGCGCAAGTTGCTTTGTTGCGAAAGGCGGTGCAACTTTGCAAGAATGGTGGTCTTATTGTCTATTCAGTTTGTACCTTAACCCGGCAGGAAACGCTGGATGTCATATCGGAAGCGACATCGGACGGGCATTGCGTCCTTGAAGATGCACCGGAGCAGTTCAACACGTGGAAAACAGCACAGGGACAGTACCAGACCAACCCCCTCGCCGCAGCGTGGGACGGATTCTTCTTGACGCGTTTTCGGAAACGGTCCTGAATTTCGTCTTCTTCATCCTGCGTTTTGTGGCCTGGAGCACTCAGTGGTCCATTGCGCTCACCCTTTTCTTGATCGTGATGGCCGGCGCGGGGTATTTTGTGTATGCTTTCGCCCTTGAGGGCGGCGGCCATGTCAGCGTTCCAGATATCGTGGACATGCCCATCACCGAAGCCGCCTTTCTGTTAACCGAACGCAACCTGGAACTGGGCCGCCAGTCACCGGTTTCGCATCCCGCCACGCTGAAATACCATATTATTGCGCAGCGTCCCAGCGCGGGCCGGGTCGTGCGCGAAGGACGCCGGGTTAACGTTTTCGTGAGTATGGGCCAGGACTATCTGCGCGCGCCGGAGCTGGTGGGCATGACCCTGGACGACGCGCGTCGTGAAATCACGTCAGCGCGATTCCGCGTGGGCAGCCTGGCGCGAATACCCAAAGAGGCGCCCCGAGACACCGTTATTGCCCAGGACCCGCCTCCCGGCGGCGAACTGGCTGACCAGGGTGAAATACACCTGTTATTAAGCGCCGGCTCCGACCGTCCCAGCGCACTGATGCCTGACTTGCGCGGCATCCATGTTGACGAGATAGCGAAAGAACTTGAAAACTTTGAGGTAGCGCTGGTCGCACGAGAAGTGGATATCCCAAACGCCGCTACCGATGTGGTGCTTGCCCAAACCCCGGCCCCTGATACGTTAATTTACCAGGGTCAAACCGTAACTTATGACTACAAACCATCCACGGAAAGCCCCGCACCATCCATGCGTTATGAGGCAACGGTTCGCCATCAAATGTTCTATGACTGGTATGATCGCGAAGTACGCGTGGATGTAGTGGACCGTATGGGCAATCGGCAGACAGCGTTCTCGAAGTCGCCTGAGTTTGATGAAACAGCGCGCTCGCGATACGTGTCCGGGGCAGCCATTAACGTACCGGTCACCTATGTTGTCGAAGCAACGGTCGAGGTATACATTAACGGCGCACTCGAAGCATCATACCAATTAAAAGACGGCAATCCGCCGGTTAAGGTAAGTTAGCGCGGGAAAACTCTACCCGCGGTTCTGTGGATATTATGTATTGTTCACACCTTCGTGAACGCAAACCATTTCAAGTATACGCGACAACATCTCAAATTGTACGGGGGCAAGCGCGTAACACTTGAGTTGAAGTTTTGCCAGGAATCGAGTTTTGCCAATGCGCGTTGGGATAGAAATAACACCTTTGAACAGCGCTCCCACAGGCGTCGGCTATTATGTGCGACACCTGTTGACAGCGCTGTTACAATTGCCTGCCTCCCCTGAATATCACGGCCTGGCCTCCGGCTTAAGCGCGCCCGACCTGTCCAATCTCCCCATCCCTTATCGGCGACTGCCCGTGCCAACCCGGATGTTGTATAAATGCTGGGAAGCATTGGAATGGCCGCGCGTTGACAGCTTGCTTGGCGGCGTTGATGTCTATCACGCCGTCAATTATGTATTGCCGCCAGTTGTTGCGGCACGACGCGTACTGTCCATCCACGACCTATGCTTTTTACGTCACCCTGAATGGGCAAGCCCAAAGATTGCGGGACTTTTCCGAAAAAACATCCAGAAACATGCGTACGCGGCAGATGCCGTCATCGCTTGTTCGGAAGCGACCAAACAGGATATTGTGACGCTATTGAACGTGCCCGATGAACGTGTACAGGTTATTTACGACGCGGCAGACGCTATTTTTCACCCCATTGGCCGCGGCCTGGCAAAAACGCATGTCGCGGATGCGCTTAAGATTGACGCGCCGTACCTGCTGTTTGTCGGTACACGGGAACCGCGCAAGAACCTCCCTGGATTGCTGAAGGCCTTCGCTCTTGCCAAACTTCCACATCGCCTGATAATTGCAGGGGGCATGGGCTGGAACAGTGAAGGACTGCAAGAGCGGGCCATAGAGCTGGGCATCGCCGACAATGTCATTTTTACCGGGTATTTACACGAGCGCAGCCTATTTCCTGCGCTGTACAACGCCGCCGACGCCTTTGTGTTTCCAAGCTGGTATGAAGGTTTCGGGATGCCCGTACTCGAGGCGATGGCCTGCGGTTGTCCTGTTATCGCGTCAGACGCCACATCGCTGCCCGAAGTGGGCGGGAACGCCGCCTGTTATGTTGCGCCGCACGATGTCGAAGCGCTGGCCCATGCAATGCGACAGGTCGCCAGCGACACCACGCTCCGCGAAGAAATGCGTGAGAAGGGGTTGCGACAGGCACAACGCTTTTCATGGCGCCGCTGTGCTGAAGAAACAGTCGCCTGCTACCGGAGTCTTGTGTAATGCGAATGTTGATGAACGCATTGAACGCGGGCAACCGAAGCGGCACGGGGCGCTACACCACGGAGCTTGCCAGGGCGCTATTGCAGCATGAGGGCGAACACGAATATTCTTTCGCCTGGCCGCGGGATGTGGCCGCGCCAGCGCCTGAATACGAAAACAATCTCGTACGAAAACCCACCGCCCCTTTGCCACGACTCGTTATGGAACACACAGGCATGAACACCCTGGCGCGGCGCATCGGCGCCGACATACTCCATTTCCCGACAGGCATCGGACCACGCCGCGCCGCATTACCTGTTGTGCTGACGGTACACGATTTATGTTTCTTCCATCATCCTGAATGGTTCTCGCGCAGCCGGGCGCTGTATTATCGCGGGGTCATGGCCGCGGGCATCCGCCGGGCAGACCATGTAATCGCCGATTCGCGCGCAACCGCCGCCGACATAATTCGGTTCATGGGCATCCCCCCATCGCGCATTGACACCGTCCATTTGGGCGTGGACGCCCGCTTTCAGCCGACATCGCTGGAAGAGCAAAAAACCGTACGCAGTATTTACGAGCTTCCCGAGCGCTTCTTTTTGTTTCTAGGCACCATTGAACCGCGAAAGAATCTGCGCCGACTTATTGACGCATGGCTAATGGTACGCGACAGCGTCCCCCCCCTCGTAATAGCGGGGCGTTCCGGTTGGGGCAATACAACCATACCTTCGGAAGAAGGTATTCTTCGCGTTGGACATATCCCCCAGGAGCATCTCCCCGCTTTGTACAGCGCGGCCACGGCGTTTGTCTGGCCCAGTCTCATGGAAGGATTTGGACTACCGCCGCTCGAGGCGATGGCCTGCGGCGCGCCGACGCTCACCTCGAACACATCGAGTCTGCCCGAAGTAGTGGGCGATGCCGCATTGCAGGTTGATCCACTTGATAATGACGCCCTGGCCGTCGCCATGATGCGGCTGGCGCAAGATGATGCGTTGCGAGCATGTTTACGAGAAAAAGGACGTACACGGGCAACATCATTTACCTGGCGCGCGACCGCGCAAAAAACCATCGCCGTGTATGAGAAGGTTTACGCGCAATGTTGCAAGGCCCCCGGTTAAGCGCATACAATGCTCTACGGGCCATGCCCACAACCAGCAACTATTCTCAACGTCGTTTTTTTCTCGCAACCCGTAGTGATTGCAGGAAGATGCGACATAAACGTTTACCGGAGTGTTTCCCAAAACAACAGGGCCCCCAACAACATGGGAGAATCGTTATGGCAGCAGCGAAAAAAGTATATCTCGTTTCGAACGGCGACTATCGCGAATCCGCGTGTCTCGCAGGATGGCCGTTACAAGAAAAGACCCTCAAACGGGTCAGGAAAGTGTTGCAAGATATGGGATACGCCGTGGAGGCGCTTCCCCGCACAGACAAGAAAAGAAAACACGGATTTTTGACGCGGCAGAGTGAGGGCGCAACAGTGTTCTCCCAAATCGAGCCGGATGCGCCGGTCATTGTTTTGCTAAATATCTGGGCATACGCGCATCATGTGGCCGGACCACTTCAAACCCACAAAGGCCCCATTTTGCTGCTCGGGAATTTCGACGGCACATTTCCGGGACTGGTAGCGCTGCTCAACCATTCTGCGAGCCTCGATCGCTTAAATGTAAAGCACTCGCGCCTATGGAGCGAAACATTCAGCGACGACCCATTCTTTATGGAAAACCTCGCCACATGGCTGAAAACAGGCATAATCAAGCATCCGACCCGACATCTGACTGATGCCGCAAAGCTTAAACTTCCGCCTGCGGCCAATAAACTTGGCAAAGAAATCGCCGAAAAGATCAAACGGGAAAGACGCATCATGGGACAGTTCGACCCGGGATGCATGGGTATGTTAAATGCGGTCATGGACCCGGCCAAACTCGGCGCGGCGGGCATGCCTATCGAATACCTCAACCAGAGCGATCTCGTCGCTGAAATGGCGCTTGTGAGCGATGAAGAAGCACAGAAGCACCTCAACTACCTGTTGCGCAAGGGCGCCAATTTCCACTGGGGTGTGAATAAAT
>SLFT01000205.1 GCA_007124105.1 Candidatus Hydrogenedentota bacterium
CGTTGAATTATTCCGAGCCTGCTGATATGATGCCCTTGATTGAGCGGACGCTATCCGAACGCTTTGGCAGTGTGGCTGGCGACAGGCGGGCCCGACAGATTGTTGTGACGGACTTGCCGGTCGTAGTTGAGCAGGTGCGGGAACTGGTAAAAAAACTTGATGTGCCCACCAAGCAGGTGCTTATAGAGACGATGGTCGTGGACGCTGTGTTAAGCGATGCAGCGGACACCGGCGTACAATGGCTGCTCGATTCAGTGCGGCGTATGTCGCGTCGCCAACAGGCGCTCGGAGAAGATGGACGCGCTGTTGGTAATTTACAGGAGCTGTTCTTGAATGCCGATATGAGGGCGTTGGATGCGCCGGCGGGCCTGTTGGGCTTCAGTGTGCTTTCGGACAAGATTGATTGGAGTGGCTTGATACAGGCGGAAGTGCGCAATAGAAATGCCCACCTGGTGTCAAACCCCGTGTTGTTAACCCTTGAAAACGAGGCCGCGCATATTTCCATTTCTCAAGAGATACCGTATCAGGAACTCCAACAGACCGCGGCAGGCGGACAGATGACTTCCACCTCCTTTAAGAACGTTGGTACAGTGCTCTCTGTTACGCCGCGCGTTACTCATGATAATACAATCATTGCAGAAATAGACGGCAAGGAAAGTACGGTGGTCGGTGATTTTCAGGGCATACCCATCGAGGATATGCGCGAGATACAGACCACCATGCGCATGGGCAACGGGCAAACCATTTTTGTAGGTGGGTTGCGTAAGAGCAATGACATCTCCTCGTCCACAAAAATCCCCATTCTGGGGGACTTGCCGTTGGTGAATTTCATGTTCCGTACAAGATCGCGTAACGAGCAGATTAATGAACTCATGGTTTTCCTGACATGCAATGTGATTGATGGTGAACATCCGCCTAGACTGACAGGATATGAGCAGGATGTGTATGAGAAGGCCCCCCCAATTGTACCGCGCGTTGATGCATGGGACAGCATAAAGTATGATATCATGAATCCCCACGCAACAAAGGATATGCAGCACCGTTGGCGACGTGGAACCTGAGGTCTCATGCGCCGTGGACGCTGACTGATATGCAGAACACAACGCGACCTTCCGGTAATATACTGTGAAGGTCGCGTTTTTATTATGTAGTGTGAAAGCCCATATTGCCGTAAGGCAACGCTATATATTGGGGATATTGGTATGCAGCGAGTTCAAGTTTACTTGTGGAAAACTCGCGGGAAAAGGCTTGTCACAAAGACATCCACGGAGAACCGCGGGTCATAAGAAAGATTCGACCGTAGCCAATGTGTCACTATCATAGTGATAAAGAACAGGATAATACTTGTAAGCCAGGTTTCGTTGCTTTTTATTGAAACTCGCTTTTAGCGTCAAAATACATAGTTTCGTTGTGGACAGATTGTGGATAAAAAGATTCTGAAACAGATACAAGATATAGGAAATCCCGCTGGCTGACAGATGAATGAACAATGCCTCATGTCGTCATCCGCCGAATACGCAGGAGATAACTTGCTCAGTGGCACTTGTTGCAGGTTACCACAAAAACGCTGGTTGCTTATGGTTGAAAAATTGTAACCGTCTACCAATAGAGCTCAAAGGTGGACTGGGTGGGTGAAGCGAAGCGGACCCCACCGTTCTGCTGCAACACGTTTTCTGGCGGGTTCCGCTTCGCTTCACCCACCAGAATCGAAAAATTTGATTTAAGAAGGCATCATGCTAGGCAGTTACGAAAAATTTTGTTCAACAAGACCGGATAACGTATGATGCACTGCAATACCGTGGGAAGCATTGGGATACAACACGAGCTTTGCCAAGCGCAACAGGAGTTTGGGCCAGATGCAACGGAATCTATCTGTTCTTAGCGAAAAGACCTATGATCTACTTGTAGTGGGCGGCGGTATTGCGGGCATCAGCATTGCGCGGGACGCCGCGCTGCGTGGGTTGTCGGTCGCGCTGGTTGATAAATCAGATTTTTCAGACGCTACTACGGCGGCCTCCTCTAAATTGATTCACGGCGGCCTGCGGTACTTACAAAACCTGGAACTGGGGCTTGTGCGTGAGTCGCTTCGCGAGCGCCGAATATGGTCGAACAGCGCGCCGCACATGGTACATCCGCTAATGTTTCTCATGCCTGTTTATGAAAAGGGATTGCGCGGAAGGTTAAAAATGGCGTTGGGACTGACCGCCTATGATTGGCTTGCTTATGATCGAAATCGCCTTGACGATCCAGAAAAGGCCATTCCGGCGCATCGGACGTTAAGCCGCGATGAAGCCATTGCGCTGGAACCTGGACTCGATGCGCCCAACCTCACTGGCGCCACCACTTTTTACGACTATCAAATGCATTTCCCTGAGAGGTTGGCCTTGGCATGCCTGCGCAGTGCTGTCCAAGCTGGCGCCGTTGCCGCCAACTATGTGGAGGCCCGCGAATTTATTGTTGAGCAAGGCAAGGTCGTGGGCGCGCGGTTGCGCGACAACAATGCATATCGTCCGGATTTTTCCGTGCACGCAAAACTCACCGTTAACGCCGCAGGTCCTTGGGCAGACTTGTTGATGGAAAGTATGCACGACGGCAATGGCGCTCGTCGAATGATACGTTCGAAAGGCATTCATATTTTGACCCGTCCTCTCACCCAGGGGCACGCCATTGCAGCGCTTACTGCACAAGGGCACTTTTTCATTTTGCCTTGGCGCGGGTATTCGCTTATCGGTACCACCGACACCGTTTATCGTGGAGACCCTGACGGGTTCCGTGTAACGGAAAAAGATATTGCTGAGTTTATCGCTTCCATCAACGAGGCTTATCCTGCAGCGCGGCTGGAGCGTTCTGATGTGCTGTTCTTCTATGGCGGGTTGCGCCCCATTGTTGACCAGACATCTACTGTCACAACGGCAGAAGAGAAGGAAAAGGACGTTTATTACGCCAGCCGTGCCGCGGAAATTATTGATCACGAAGCGGAAGAGGGATTTGCGGGCATTCTCACTGCCATAGGTGGGAAATGGACGACGGCGCGTCATTTGGCTGAGCAGGTGGTGGATATGGCGCTGGTCAAGTTGGGCGCGGAGGCGACGGTGAGCGCCACGGCTACCACGCCTGTGTATGGCGGCGACACAGGCATATTTGCGGAGTTCCTCGAAAAATGCATTGAACGATACCAGGAATTGCCCGAGGATATCGTGCGACATCTGGCTCACAATTATGGCGCGGCAATGGAGGAAGTGTTGCGTCTCGCTGAGGAGGAACCCGCATTATATGCGCGCCTGGACAGCAATGAGCCCTATATTGCCGCTGAAGTGGTATATGCCGTTCGCCATGAAATGGCGCTTACGCTCGACGATGTCCTTTTCCGGCGCCTGGGCATTGGCACGGTAGGGAAACCCGCGGACGCTGTCCTCGATCGCATCAGCGAATTGATAGCGGGTGAGCTCGAATGGCAACAAGACGACCTCGTCAGGCAGCGCGAGCGCGTCTTGATCCGTTATTTCCCCTCATCCCGTGTGCGCGCCATTGTTAACCCGCGTTCTTCCGGTAATCATACAGCCGAGCGATGGCCGGGCATTGCGGCGAAACTGAGGGAGCGGCTTGGCCCCTTTGACACAGTTTTCACCGATGGACCCATGGCGGCGATGCGTCTTGCCGGCGCCGCGCTCAAGGACGGCGTGGACCATATCATTGCCGTGGGCGGCGACGGTACCGTAAATGAGGTCGTGAATGGCTTTTTCGAGCAGGAGCGCCCCATAAATCCGCAGGCGGTGTTGAGTATCATCACCAGCGGCACGGGCGCTGATTTCAGGCGCACCTTCAGCAGTCCGGAAGAGTTGGACAAGCAGATTGCGCGCGTCACTGACGGCGAAGTGCATGCCATTGACTTGGGACGGCTTACGTACCGCGACGACGCCACCAGCGATGTCCGTACTCGATATTTTGATAATGTGGCCAGCTTCGGACTTAGTGGCGCAACCGACCGCGCTGTCAACCAACTCACTTTCGCCAAACAATTCGGCGGCAAGTTTGCTTTCCTGTGGGGGACCTTCAAGGCGCTGCTTGATTATCGCGGCGCTCGTGTACGGTTGCAGGTGGATGACCAGTACGACGATGTGCTGGATATTAACACCGTGGCCGTATGCAACGGAAGGTTCTTCGGAGGCGGCATGAATATTGCCCCCCTGGCGGAACCTGATGACGGCTTGTTCGACATTATTGTAATTCGGCAGGCGTCCATGATTCGCTTGTTGACCGGATTCAGGTCCGTGTACTTTGGAAGCCACCTCGAGAAAAAGGACCAGGTGTTCATGTTGCGTGGACGCAAGGTGACCGCCGAGCCCATGACAAACGCCGCGGAAGTGCTGCTGGATGTTGATGGGGAAGCCCCGGGACGTTTGCCGGCAACCTTTGAAATTGTTCCCAGGGCCATCCTACTGAAATACTAAACGCTTTATGCGAAGGATGTTGTATGGACAAAACAAAACTTCGATGGAACGGCTGGGGGTTGTGTAAGGCGCCTGATGTTTTGGGCGATAACGGCGAAGGCATCTGGCAATGGCTTGCGCAATATTTCGGTATGGACGCCTTGCCGGATACGCCTGCTCTGCCCCTGAACCGGATATCGCTGCCGTCGTCGCGGCTGGATGCGTCGCAGTTGAAGCGCTTGGCGGAAATCACGGATACGGAACGCGTTACAACCGAACCACGGGAACGCGCCTATCATGCGCGTGGACGCGGTTATCACGACCTGTTGCATCTGCGCGCGGGCAAACTGGGCACGGCGCCGGACGCGGTGGTTTATCCCGAAAACGCTCCGGAAACGCAGGCGCTGGTCGCTCATGCCGTCGAAAACGGAATCGCGCTTGTCCCTTATGGCGGCGGTTCGAGCGTGGTTGGCGGCGTTACGCCCTCGTTGCTGTCAGGGCAATGCGCGGTCGTCACTGTGGACATGGCGTTGATGAACCGTGTCCTCGAGATCAACAAAACCGACATGGTCGCCCATGGCGAGGCGGGCATCTATGGGCCGGCCCTCGAGGAGCAATTACAGGAAGCAGGCGTAACGCTAGGTCATTATCCACAGTCTTTTGAATATTCTACCTTGGGCGGTTGGATCGCAGCCAGGGGGGCGGGGCATCAGTCCAATAAATATGGGAAGGCCGAGGACTGGTTCCTGGCAGCCTCGCTCGCCACACCTCGGGGAATATGGCGCACGGAGACCTTTCCCAGGAGCGCGGCGGGGCCAATGTTGCGCGACCTAGTACCGGGCTCAGAGGGCGCGTTTGGCATTATCACAGACGCGTGGACACGTATACATGCCCTGCCCGAGAAGAAAGAATATCGCGCCTGGTTTTTTCAGGAGTTCCAGGCGGGCGTAAATGCCACGCGTACGTTGTTGCAGCACGATATACCTACGGCGATGGTGCGCCTGTCTGATGCGAACGAAACATTTTTCTACAGTGTGCTGCACGGCGGCGCGGAAGTGGCGGCCAATGGCCCCTTGGGATTTTGTCTGATGCTGGTTGGATTCGAAGGGGACGCGGCGGAGGTTGACCATGGATGCGCCCGCGCCGAGGAGATTCTGTGCGCATGCGGGGGGGCCGACATGGGCGCGGGACTCGGCGCAATGTGGCTTCATACGCGTTTCGAGACCCCATACCTGCGCGACCCAATGCTTGACCGCGGCCTGGGTGTGGATACCATCGAAACGGTGGTTGCCTGGGAAAATCTGCCGGCGCTCCATGAGCGCGTATGCCAGGCATTAGAAATAGCGATTGCAGACAACAGTCCCCGCGAAGCGGGAAAGGGGATTGTTATGGCTCATGTCAGTCACAGTTACCGAACGGGCGCGAGCCTGTATTTCACCTTTGTTTTTCAGCGCGATACAGCGAGGGACGTGGAACAATGGCGTACTGTCAAGACGGCCGCCTCTGACGCCATCATTGCGGCAGGAGGCAGCATATCCCATCACCACGGCGTGGGAACAGACCATTTGCCCTGGATAGCGCAGGAGAAGGGAGCTGTCGCTTGCGCCCTGTTGCGTTCCGTGAAAAAAGAAATGGACCCGCAAGATATCCTGAATCCCGGGAAATTGATTCCATGAAGCGAGCAATCGCGACAATAACGGCCAAGTTTCATGGCGCATCGGATGTCTGTTGCGGCTGCGATTCTTATGGCGCCCCAGACACGTTGTTATTCCTGTGACGTTAAAGTTTTCGAAGGCGCAGGTAGATGAAGCTATGTGTAAGACTGACGGGATATGTATCTTGAACTGGCGATTGGGTTCCGGTCGCGTTTCCACGCGACCGGAACCACAATCAACACACTCACCGGAAACGCTTGCGGCGCTTCACGCGCCACCCCTGAAAGTTGCCGCCTGGCGTCGAAACGGAGCGCCAAAACGGGGAACAAAACCGTGTTCCTATAAGATATTATAAAGAAGGCGTATTCCGTTGTGCGGAAATGCGCCGTTTTTTTTCTCATAAGTCCTATGCGTCCTATAGGTCCCATGCGTCCTATACAAGTAGAGATTTAAATGGCCTGCGTCATGAAAGTGACAATGAAGATTTTGGGAAAGCGCATCCATATATTGAGACGATGTGGCATGCTGAGACAGGTCGAGGCAAGCATGAAGACCGGGTCCACCGTGGTTCTTCTGGTCTTGATAATGGGTTGTTCCGAGACGTCCCCTCCCAGTTGGTTCACATTGAACACGGAAATAAAGGTGTTGCACAAACAGGGCAACTATCATGCAGCGCTCGAAAAAGCAAAGCAAGCGCTTGATGTTGCGCGCGACCAATATGGCGAGGAGCACAGGTTCTTCGCTTCAACGCTGAACAACCTGGCTCTGTTGCACAAACGTCTTGGCCTGTATGAGATGGCCGAGACGCAGTACAAACAGGCCATCGAGATTATGAAAGCGAGTCTTGGCGACGACCACCCGGCCTTGGCTACGCTTTTCAATAACCTGGCGGCTGTTTATCGTGACCAGGAGCGTTTTAACGATGCCGCGCCTTTGTTCAGGAAGGCGCTTGCCATCTACGAGGAGCATCATGGCGCCAATGCCCCGAGCGTCGGTGTAGCGCTTGTAAACTTGGCCGGCCTATACACGCGGACGCAACGCTATGATGATGCAGAGCAATTGCTGACGCGCGCCCGACGTGTTTTCGACGATGCGTTTCTGCCAAATCATCCTTACAGTCTTGCGGCATTGAACAGTCTGGGAGACTTACGCGTTGCGCAGGGCAATTATGAAGATGCCTTGCCGTTGTATGAAGAAGTGCTGCGTGTTCGCGAATATGCCTTGCCGTCGGATCATCCGGACTTGACGGCTGTCCTGGCGTCTATCCAGGAGTTAAACAAATTAAGGGGAAAAACAGGCCTCAGGTAATTGCCGGAATGAAAACAACAGGGTACTGGCATCTGTGCAAGGAATCCCTTGTCGCCAGAATGTCTTGCAATAAGCCGGTGCCGGTCCCCTTTGTGTGTCGTCTCAGGTATCCATATTCCCATGCATGGTCCGGCGGCGCTCAGGCCAACTGATTTGACGCGGGCAGACGTATTTTGATACACTTAACGTGTCGTATGCGCGTCTGTCTCTCGTGCAGGCTCGTGTGTCGCCTTTTATTTTTCCATGTAGCGGCCATGCACAAGGTATGGCGCATCCCGTTTCCGCGGCGGTCGCGCGGAGTCCCCGGTCAAAATAATGGGGTGTGGCGTCCGCATGGGCCAGGGGCGTCCCGCTTGTTATATGCCCGTTTATTCAGACCGAAAGCTGATAGTTCCATGTTCGAAAGCCTGGCAAAACGGCTGGATTCCGTATTCAAGACCATTCGCGGTCAGGGTCGCCTGACCGAAGCGAATATGCGTGATGCGTTGCAGCAGATTCGCACCGCGTTGCTTGAGGCGGATGTTAATTTCCAGGTGGTGAAAAAATTCATCGCGGACGTGCAGGAAGCGGCAGTCGGCGCGAAGGTGTTGGACAGCATTCACCCGGGCCAGCAGATCGTGAAAATTGTACACGACGAGCTGGTGAAGTTGATGGGCGAGAAGAACGCGCCGTTGACGCGCGCGTCCAAGCCGCCCACAATCATTATGTTGGTGGGCCTGCAAGGGCAGGGCAAGACAACCAGCGCGGGCAAGCTGGCCGTGCATCTCAAAAAGGCAGGTCACAAAACGCTGCTCGTGGGCGCGGACGTGTATCGGCCCGCTGCAATCAGGCAGTTGGAGATTGTCGCGCAACAGGCGAATGCCGAGATGTTCAGCCTGGGCGAGAATGCCGACCCGGTGGAAACCTGTTTGATGGCGCTTGGCGAGGCAAATTTGCGCGGCTGCGATACGATAGTACTTGATACGGCCGGGCGCCTGCATGTTGACGACGACATGATGTTCGAGGCGCGCCAGATAGCCGACCAGTTGAATCCGCATGAGATATTGTTCGTGGCCAATGCCATGACCGGTCAGGACGCCGTCAATTCGGCGCGCCAGTTCCATGAGACGTTGCCCTTGACAGGCGTGGTGCTCACGCAAATGGACGGCGACGCGCGCGGCGGCGCCGCCATCAGTCTGATTGAAGTGACCGGATGCCCGGTGAAATTTGTTGGCGTTGGCGAAAAATTGGATGCCCTTGAACCGTTTCACCCAGAACGCATGGCCGACCAGATTCTGGGCATGGGCGACATTGTGTCGCTCGTTGAAAAGGCGCAACAGGTTGTTGACCGCGATAAAGCGGAAGCCTTCCAGAAGAAGGTGCGCAAAGGCGACTGGGACCTCGAGGATTTCCTTGATCACATGCGCCAGGTGCGCAAGATGGGCAACATGAGCGATTTGCTCCAGAAAATACCGGGCATAAGCAAAATGATGCCGCAAGGCATGGACATGGCCGAGGACGAGTTGAAATACACTGAGGCCATTATCCTGTCCATGACGCAAAAGGAACGGCGGAATCCGAACCTGATTAACGGAAGTCGGCGTCGGCGCATTGCGGACGGCAGCGGCACCACTGTGCAGGACGTTAATTCGCTGCTCAAGGAATTTAAGAAGATGAAGGTGATGATGAAGCAGATGATGAAAGGCGGCAAGGGCAAGGGCAAGAAACGCGGCGGTATGATGCCGGGCGGCCCTTTTCCACCCATGCCGGGCTTTTAGGCGAAGACGAACAGTGTCGCAATGCGTTGCGCGGCCTTGGTAAAAAGTATCGTGTCTGATTACTGAAGTTGGAAAGTATCGGATACCTTTGTGTGAATAAATTGTCTGGATTGTGGGCTTTGCCC
The DNA here is from genome assembly GCA_007124105.1 of Candidatus Hydrogenedentota bacterium. GTDB lineage: Bacteria > Hydrogenedentota > Hydrogenedentia > Hydrogenedentales > CAITNO01 > SLFT01. The sequence continues at coordinate 9,276 of SLFT01000205.1, forward strand.
ATGTTAGCGTAATGTGTAGCGAATACAGTAGGCTACCGAGAGGATAATCATGGCGACAAGAATTCGTTTGAAACGCGGCGGCCGCAAGGCGAAGGCCTACTACCGGATTGTTGTGCAGGATGGGCGCGCTCGAAGGGGCGGCCCGGAACTGGACATTATCGGGTATTATCATCCCGCCGCGCGTCCGGAACCAGTCAGCGAGGTGGACGTACACCGCGCATTGGACTGGTTGAAAAAAGGCGCTGAAATGTCGGACACGGCGCGCAGCGTGTTGAGTAAATTGGGTGTGTTGAAGCACCATCACGACGGCACCATGCCGGAATCGGCGACCGCGTCCCTTAAGGGCGGTGTGGTTGAGAACAAAGGGTACAATGCGCCGCCGCCGCAAGAAGAAGCGCCGGCCGCATCCGCCGCCGAAGAGCCTGAACAGTCGCCGACGGAAGCGGTTGCGGAGGCGTCTGAGCCGGAAAGCAATGCCGCTGAAAGTGAATCGGCCCCTGAAAACGCTGATGCCGCGCCGGCCGAGGCTGACGCAAGCGCTGATACGGAAGAATCCTAATGGCCGCAAAAGAGTTAATTGAGTTTGTTGCGAAAAAGCTGGTAGCCCATCCGGAATCTGTGCAGGTGCGTCTTATCGAAGGAGACGACGGCCAGACGGTGCAGCTCACGGTTGATGAAGCGGACATGGGCTGTATTATCGGCAAAAATGGACGTACGGCCAAGGCGCTTCGCACTTTGCTATATGCGGCGGCGACAAAATCGAAGACACAGGTCGGCCTCGAGATTACCAACCAGTCGCAAGAATAACCCGTTATGCCTGATGCATGGCTGCATATTGGCAAGGTTGCCTCGGTAAATGTGGCGCGGCGGCGGGTGCGCGTTTCTGTGATGGCTGGCAATGAACATGAGTTTGCTGATCGCGAACATCTGTGGCTGGCAGTGGGCGCGGATGCGCCCGTACAACTGCGCGTGTCGCATGTGCGCGTTGGCGGCGTAGAAGCGATAGTTGAATTGACGCCGGGCGTCAGCCGCGACATGGCGGCCGGATTGAAGGGCGCCAATGTGGTGGTCCCGGCGGCTTCACGGCGCGCTCCTGCCGATGCGTTTCCTGCGCTGCACGAGCTGACGGGGATGCGTGTTGTCACGGCGACGGGCGTTTTTGTCGGGTCCGTTGTGGAGACGTTGGATACGGCTGCTGGCGGTGTAATACGGCTGCAATGCGCCGATATGATTATGGCCGTCGCGCCTGTTACGGGCGCGTTTATAAGAGATATTGATCTGGAAG
>SLFT01000103.1 GCA_007124105.1 Candidatus Hydrogenedentota bacterium
ACAATGCCTGCGCGAGGCCACAAAACGTTTCGAAAGCCGACTTGACATGGTGGCGCAAATTGCAGAGAAGGAAGGCGTTTCCCTGCAAAGTTGCGCGGCAGAGAGAGTTGACGCGCTCTGGGAACAGGCCAAAAGGCTTATGCGTCAACAACTTGAAAAAGACCTTGACAAACACCCTTGTTCTGGTGCAGACTAGAGCCTAGGAAACACGGTTTACGGCAGGGTGATCCTGCGTTGAATTCTTTTGGAGCAGCGCCTCGACAGGGGCAACGTATCTAGTTATAACGCTTGGTTGAGCGTAGACCCGTAGAGTACGGACGGGTTGAGTTCACGTACGGGAAGTATAGTTGTGAGGGCGAGACAAGCCTACCTGGTTACACAACAGGGAGTTGTTGTTTTGCCTCGCAGACAGAGATTAATACTAAAAAGAAGTAGCAAACGGAGAGGGCGGTATAAGCATGGCGAACGATAAGCAAGAAGGGCAGGTATCTTTGTCGGCAGTTGGGACAAATCCATGGGAGCAGGCGCAACCGTATTTGCGCGAAGCGTTGGATGAGTACAGTTACAAGAATTGGTTTTCACAAACCGCCTTTGATTCGTTTGCGGACGGTGTATTAACAATTCGCGTCCCCAGCCAGTTTTTTGCGAACTGGCTTGAGGAACATTATCAGGATGCCGTATCCGAGGCTGTCAGGAAAGCGCAGCCGTCATTCAAGGCAATCAAGTATTTAACCACCGGCGAGTCAACTGCCGCGCAGGAACCGGAAGCGCCCGTTAAACCGCTTCCAGGCAAACGCCCCGCTCCCCCGAAATCACGGCATCGTTTTAACGGCTTTAATCCGCGTTATACCTTTGACCGTTTTGTGGTCGGTGCGGGCAACCGTTTTGCCCATGCTGCTGCGCGGGCGGTGGAACAATCGCCAGGGCGCGCGTATAACCCGCTTTTTTTATACGGGGGCACCGGCCTGGGCAAAACGCATTTGATGCAGGCGGCGGGTCAGGGACTGCTGGCCGCTGATCCCAGCCTGCGGGTTGTATTCATTTCGTCTGAGGAATTTACGAACCAGTTGATTCAGAGTATTGCCGACAAGGACACACAACGTTTTCGGGCCAAATACCGCCGCGTGGATATGCTTCTCATTGACGACATCCATTTTATTTCAGGCAAGGAAGCGACGCAGGAAGAATTCTTTCACACCTTCAATACGCTTTTTGACGCGCACAAACAAATCGTGCTTTCGAGCGACCGCAGCCCCAAGGAAATCAAGGGCATCGAGGAACGCCTGGTATCGCGTTTCGAGTGGGGACTGGTCACGGACATTCAGCCGCCGGACCTGGAGACGCGTGTGGCCATCCTGCAAAACAAGGCGAAACAGGACAACATCACGGTCTCCCTCGATATATTGCGTTATATTGCCACTTACATCACCTCGAACATTCGGGAGCTCGAGGGCGCGCTTATCACGCTCATTGCGTACAGTCGTCTCACTGAACAGAAAATTACGCTTGCGCTGGCTGAGAATGTGCTTCGCGACCTCATTGGCAGTGAGAAGATTAAGCCCATCACCGCTGAACAGGTACAACGCGCCGTTGCCGAGCATTTTGACGTGCGTATTGCCGATTTGCGCGGGCGCAGTAGACAACGACAGGTGGTGCAACCCCGCCAGCTGGCCATGTACCTGTGCAAAACCCTCATCCCAAGCCTTTCCCTTAACGACATTGGCGAACACTTTGGCGGCAAGGACCACACCACCGTGATTTATGCCTGCGATAAAGTGGCCCGCGACGCGGAAACAAACTCCCTTGCCCGCCAGACCATCGAACAGTTGACCAAAGCAATTCGTTCGTAACGGTTGTCAGGAAAAAGCGGCGACCAGCGCAAACCGACACCGCGGTGATTTGATCTGTCAGGCATGTTGGACAATGCCGGGATGTTCGCGCCCGCAACAGAAATCTGGTGAAATATCCGGGTTAGGTTTTGTAGTCCACTACCCCGCGACGTGTTTCAAAAATGTATATTGTAGCGAGGCGGAATAACCGGCCTGGGTGAGCGACATGCCGTAGGCGATGCGGTGGGGCGTGTGAAATACAATTTCATCAACAAGCGGGTTCTCAAGCGCGGCTTGGGAAGGGTCGTGGGGGAGTGGGAACGAACCCGTGGTATGGTTTTGGCGTGAGTCTATGTTATGGTTGTAGAATGAGTCTCTGGTGTGGCTTTTTGTTCACAAGGCATAATGTTTTGATTTTCTATCCTTATCATGGAATAATTACTATGAGGAAATCTGAACACAATGTTTATGGAGTGATGCAATGAAATACTACAGTTTTGAGATTGTCATTGAAAAGGAACCTGAGGATGCGGGTTACCTTGCGTATAGTCCCACTCTGCCCGGTTGTTTCAGCAACGGGGCTACGATAGAAGAAGCCAAGCAGAATATCCGTGAGGCGGTATCAGCAGCATGTAGCAACGCTTGTAGCGCATGGTAGGCCCGTAGGGGCAGCATGAGCGGTTGGTGCATGTAGAAGAGCTGACCGTCGGGGTTCCTGAATGAGTCGGATGCCCCAGATAACGGCACAAGAATTGGTTCGCTTTTTGCGGAAACAGGGGTTCAAGGATGATCGCCAGGCGGGCAGCCACTTGACGCTATGGCATAAAGACCGTAATATTGCGGTGACAATACCGATGCATACGGGATGTGATATTGGGCGCGGTTTGGCCGGGCGCATCTCTTTATTTCTCAGGTATTTAGTCCAACGTTCACTTGCCCGTGTTTTGTTAAAGACAGCGACCGGTGATGCGGCTAATAATCTCGCCGCCAGAATAGGCCCACGCCGCTGCGTTCGGCGGCGTCCACGTCGCCCTTTACCGATACCTGGGGCGTTAATTCCACCTCGACGGAAATTTTCCCGCTGTCCGAGGTAGTGCCCTGTTCCACCTCGACGTACACGGAATCGGTAAAATACTTGCCCATGCCCACAACCGTCTCGTCAATTCGTTCGCCGGTGCGTATATCCAGGCGGTCAATGCCGGGCAGTCCTATATTACCGGAAAACAGCTGCATGCCGCCGAGACTGCTGTTAAACATGGCGGCAATGCGCGCAAGTTGGATGGCCTGCATCGGCGTGATGCGCGACAAGTCGCGTCCGAACAATACCTGCGCAAGGATTTCATCCTGTGGCAGCGGCGGTTCCGATCGCAACGCCAGATCTACCTCGTCCAGGTCGCCTGTGAGAATGAGCCAGGCCGAGAGGGCCGGCGTTTCCGCGACGGCGCGCATGTCGAGCAACAGCGTCGTGGGCGCGCCGCCTGGGAATGTGATGGCGCTGTCGCGCAGTTGGAAGCGTCGCCCGAGAAAATCCAGATGACCGCGCAACACCGAGACGCGTCCTTCCACATTGGGGTCGGTCACCATGCCGCTGACGCGAAGGTTGCCGCCCCATTCGGAATCGAGGATGGGCGTGCGTACAAATACACGCCTTGGGATGTCGCAGCGAATGTCCAGTTTCACTTCCGGAAGATGCTGTGTCACGCGAGGTTCGCGTTCCACGATTACGGCGTCGTCCGCCACTTCCACCACTTCGATAACAGTGGGTTCGCTCACGGGCATCTGGTCCGGCATGGACGCGTTCACAGGCCCCACAACAAGGTCGCCGCTGACCAATACGCCGCCGAGATCGCCGGCGGCGGTAAGCGCTCCGTTCACGCGCCCGTTCACATAATCCAGCCGCGCCAGTTCAGCGTCCTTGAATTCCACGGTTGCTTCGAATGGGAAGTTTTCAGCGACCAGCAGTCGCGCTTCGCCTGCGGCGCTCAGCGAGCCGTGTTGCCCCGTATTGGCCACGCATTGTTCAATAACCAGTGTCGTTCCGTTCGCCCGTACATGGAGATTGATTTGTTCAAGACGTGTGCCCGTAACCGTATTTTCGTACTGGGCGTCGCGGATATGGGCGTCGCCGGACACACTGGGCGCGTCCATTGTGCCAGTCAGTTGAAACGCGCCTGTCAACTGCGCATCAAGATGATGCTCCACCAACCCGAACATCTGCGGCAGCGCTTCAAAGAGCGCATCTATTTCTGCCTGCCCCGACACAGGCGCTGCTGGCGGCATTGTCAGCATCCAGGGGCGCAGCTGCCATAAAACTGTCGTGTTGCCACGCGCGACCGCCGTTGCGATATCGTCCATGCGCGCGTCCAGCGCGGCTTCCAACTGTCCGTCGGCCAGCCGCGCGTCCAGGGATGCCGCCAGGGGCGCCGCCTCTTCCGCCGCTTCCATATCCACAAGCGCATCGGTAACTTGTAGCGACAGTGACAGCGTCGGGTTTTCCAGAGCGCCCGCCAGCGTAATCGCGCCATCCAACGCGCCAAGAATAACCGGCTCCATGAACAGCCCGCTCAGCGCCAGGGGCAACGCCTCAAACCGAAGCGCGCCGGACAGCAACGCCGGTTTATAAAGCGCCTCGATATGCATTGCGCCGTCTCCCACGCGCACCGTCAGTGGCGTAACGCGCGCGCCGCTATCGGACAGGGCTACAGTGGCAGCGCCGTCGAGCGCGTAGGGAAACGCGCCAAGAAATCCCGCGAACTGTGTTATCTCGAGGCGCTGTTCGGGGATAAACACGCGTGTTTTCGCGTTGCAGGTTAGCTGCTGCGGTTCAGGCGCGCCGGCATCCAGCATTCCGTCCATGGTTGCGGTTAGTTCCAGGGCGTCCAGCGTTCCTGAACCAACAACGCCTAGTTTGTCTATCGTTACGGGAGCGCTTGCCAGGTTCACGATATCCAGCGACAGCATGCCCTCGGGCGCGTCCCACAGACTGGCGGCGTCAAACTGTATGTTAAACGTTTCCAGTGTCGTTTCGCCGTAACGGAGATCTTGCGCGGCGACGGCAATATCGAGGCTTGTCGCGAGCAGCCGCGCCGTCACATTTGCGTCTCCCGAGACCTCGAGACCGGCCAGGGCCGCCAACGCGGCGATGTCGGCCAGGTCGGCTTCAATCTGTCCTTCGGGAATGCCCGTTGCGATATTGTAAGTTCCCTGTCCTGTAACACGGTTTTCGCCCGCGGTCAGCGCGACGGGCGCAACCGAGAAAATATCGTTTTCCAACAGAGCGCGCATGTCCAGGGCCAGTGTGTCTCCGTTGCCTTCAGCCTCGCCGGTGATGGTTATGGCAGGGCGTACAGGTACGTCATGGGCGTCTATAGTAAACCGGGCGCGTATTTCCGGCCCCATAGCGTATGTAAGCCCATCGCCTTCGATCCGCGCGGTAATATCCAGTTGCGGCATGACGCCCGTCATCGCTATGTTCATGGACACTGCGCCGGACACCTGTTGCTCCATGGCCTCGCCAGGAACGCCGATGTCTGGCGCCAGGACGCGCAGGGCGCCGGTCAGCGTACCGTCGTTCCAGGCATATTCGCCGTCGCCGTCAGCCTGAAATGCCGCGCCGTTTACGGACAGGCCGGTTATCCTGACGGCATCATCGGCGAGAACGGCGCCCGCTTCGAAAGTTGTGTCCTGGCCAACAAGGGCCATCAGCGCGGCGGGCGCGTCGTCAAGCCCCCGCAAGTCGCCTGTAATTGTTGTTTCCAGCGACAAGGGCGACAAAGCGCCTTGCGACCGCGCTTGCAACCGTAACGCGCCGCCGGGCAGCCCTTCCATGTCCAGGGGGAGCCGGCTTATGGCAGGGATAACGACGTCAATGTACGCGTCGCCGGTCATATCGTCAAGGTCAACATTGACCTCGCCGTTCATTACGGTGTGGCCATCGGTCAGCGATAATGATGCAATCCGTATTTCCTGTAAGGTCGGCGCGGCTACCGTGGCCGCCAGCGTCAAGTCCATCGGCGCCATTCCCGAGATGTGCAGCGCCTTCACGTCGCTTGTGATATCGGCGTTTATGGCGGTTGGCGCCGCTGAAAACCAGTTGGTACAACGGCCCGTGATTTCGATACGGCCGTGTTCCATCTGCAACATATCGGCATCCAGTGTTTCCATTTCCGATGTAAACGTTGCCGTCATCTCTTCTGCATCGCCTTGGGCGACGAGATTCGCCTGGACGCTGCCTTGCAATGGCGCGGGCAGCAGCGCATCCAGACGCGACAACGATTCCACGGTCAACGCGCATGTCAAATCAAAGGCGGGCGTCTCCGGCGTCATGGTTCCCTGCGCCGACAGCGTTATACCCGCCCCGACCACATCAAGTGTGGACAAATGCAACACGCCGGCGTCTTCATCGTAGGCCGCATCAAAAGAAATGGCCGCGTCGGCATCAGGCAGCCACGGCAACCTATCCCGCGCCAGGGCGGGCGGCGTGACGCGCAATGCGCCCTCGGCCAGGAGCGTATCGTTGATCCCAATGTTTACCGTGCCGTCCAGGGTTTCTTCGTCATTTACCGACGCGGTTATCTGCAGCGTCGGCGCGGAGAAGGCGCCGCGCAACGACGCGTCCAACTGTACTGGCGTTTGTTCGGCTTGTAAGGGTACGCCGGGAAGCCGGCCCATGTCGTCATAAGCCAGCGACAACGCCAGATCAAGTTCTTCCTGTTCAAGGGCGGCCGTGCCGTGAATCGCCAGACTTAGGGTCTCCGATTCGACGGATATGGGCGCAAGGCGCAATAGGCCTTGACGATCAATGGCGCCGACAACACGCACCGCAAGCGAATCGCCTGTCAGCGCGGCATAGTCCCGCAGAAAAGGCAACGGGACAACATGAATCTCGGCAGTTACGTCCAGGGATGTGTCGTCGCCTTCCGTAAGATGCAGCCCGGCTTCAACCACATCGGCGTTTCCTGTTGCCACGGTCAGCGCGGCGCGCCAGTCCGCGCGGTCGCCCGCGCCCGAAACCTGCATGGACACCGGCGATGTTACATCGAGTATGGCGGGCAACAACTCTTCATCTTCCAACGCGAAGCTCAGGTGGGGGCGTCCCCCATCAAAGGTGTATCGCAAGGATGCATGAATGCCCGCAGCGTCAAGCCCCCGCGCCTCCAGCTCTATTTCAGGGAACGGCCAGCCGGCGGCAGGACGCACTTTCCCTGTGACCGTGAGCGACGCAGGAACGCCCAGAACCGCCTCGTCCACTGTGATTCGGTCCAGCCGCAATACATCTATGGTCGGCCAGGCGGGCAGCTGCGGTATGCGCGGTATACGCCAACGCTCGCCAGGCGGCGGCCGCCCCCAAACCTGCAGATGGGCCAGCGTCAAAGCGTGTAAATGGATGCGCCCTCGCAACAACGGGGATAGCGCGAGCTTCACCTCGAGATCATGGAGCGTTGCCAGCCGCCCGTCCGCGTGGGTCAGGTCAACTGAGGCAACGCGGATATTGTGAGGAAACGTACCGGTCAACCCGTCAATGTGCAGGGTGTACGCCGTGTGTTCGCTCACGAGAGTTGAAATCAGCGCCGTCATGGCGCGTTTCGCCTGGGGCGTTTGCAACGCAAGAAGCAACAGTCCCGGAAGACACAAGAGCACAACGGCCAGAATAACAAGCCGGCGCAACCAACGTTTTTTGGAAGTTCGGGAACCCATGACTAGAATGCTTGTCCGATGCTTACGTAAAAATGAAGACGGCTGTCCAGGCCTTTACGACGGTTGATGGGCGTTGCCACGTCAAGACGCAGCGGCCCAATGGGCGTGAAATAGCGCGCGCCGATGCCCGCGCCCCATTGGGGCGTGTCCCTGAAGTCCGGGTATACACTCGCATGGGCCATGCCGCCGTCCACAAATGCTACAATGCCGATGCTTTCGCTGAGGCGTTTGCGCAACTCGACGGACCAGTCGGTGAGGGAGCGTCCGCCCGTGGGGTATCCGTCTTCATCAAGGGGGCCCACTTTCTGATAGGCGTACCCGCGGATGCTGCCGCCGCCCCCCGCGTAAAAGCGTTCGTCAGCGGGGACATCGCTGCGATTGGCGCCGCCGATAACGCCTATGCGCAGCCGAGTCGCCAGCGTTAAGCTCGGCATGGCCGAGAATTGCAGGAAGTGGCTGACGTTCAGTTCATTTTTCAGAAAATATGCGCCCAGATTTGTGACGTCCAGAAAAGGGGTTGTCCGGTTTGCAATGCGATAGCCGCGCACCGGGTCCATGCGGTCGTTTCGGCGATCATACACCACCTGCAACGGGAAGGACAGCAGAAAATATTCCTGACGTCGCCGCCGTTCGTCCACCTGGCTGATGCGCAGCGCGGGCCCCATGCCAAAGGTCCATTCCGGCGTTATTTCCCGTTCCACCCAGGCGCCAATATCAAAGCGGCGGCTGCGATAGGGGTCAGGGTCCAATTGCGCCGCCTTCGCGTGCAGTGTCAGCGTCTGATCGGGGCGGCGAAACTGGTTAATGTGATAGTCAATGGAAAGACTCTGTTCCAGCTCGGTGAGATTGGTCTGTAAGCGCAATCGTCTGCCGCGGCCCATGAAATTGCGGTGCTCCCACTGGCCGCCCACGCCCACGCCCTCATCGGTGCGGTATTGCAGACCCAGCGCGGCGGAACGGTGAAGCCGCTCGGTAACTTCTATCACTATTGGGATTGCGCCGTCTGTCGCCTCGTTGGGGGGCGCCGGCATCGCCCGCGCCACCGTAAACAAGCCCGTTTTCCGCAATGCCTCCTGTGCCTCGTCAAGCAACGTGGCGCGATAAGTGTCTCCTTCGCGCCAGGGCAGTTCGCGCAACACGGTTTCCGGACGCACCTTATCAAGCCCTTCCAACCGGGGCACGCCGAAAACAAGTTCGTCGCCCAATGCCAGGAAGTATGTAACCGACGCCAATTGCGTGTCGTGGTTCACTACCACCCGTCTGTCATATACCGCGGCAAAAGGAAAGCCGGCGTTCGTTGCCTCGCGGACAATTTGTTTTTCGCCGTCGAGAATGGCCCGTGTCCGCGCGGCGGCCCCCGCCTGTAATCCGGAGGATACATACACCGGCGGCGGTGATAGCGCCGGGGTTTCTGGTGCGTGTTGGTACGCTACCTCGATCGTTGTTAGGCGATAGACAGGCCCGGGAGCAATGTCGAAGACCGCCTGCGGATGCGGCGTTGCCCACACAAGCTCAAAGGATACGTCCGCGGCGTAATATCCCTCAGCGGCAAGCGCGTCAAGCAGCCGCTCCTGGTGACGGCGCGCGCGACTGCGCAGCGCGGCTTCGGATGCGGGCGGCTGTGAGCCCGGCCACAGCAACGGCGACAAAGATACAAGGGCGCCGCGCAAGGATGAATCCGTCACGCCTTGAATCGTGACAACGGGCATCCCGCCACGTTCACGCGTGAAACCATCCCGACATGGCAGCGTCAGGACAAGCAGAAGCAACGCCGCACAAAAAAACGGTTTATGTTTCAAAAAACTGCGCACCTGAATACACCCTGAAAAATGTTGATAGGTCAGCCCATGCTCTTCTCATTATGCAATTCTACCACAATAAGCGGAGCCACATCAGGTAAAATGGCATCCATACTGTCAGGCAACAGCAGAACGGTACATGGTTTCGTGTGCGCGGTCGCGCCTATTCCATGCGGCGTTGCAGCGCAACCACAACACCCTGAATAGCGACTTCGTCCGCCGGATAGCGCAACGGCGCCATCAGCGCATTGGCGGGGCGCAATTCAATACGGTTTCGTTGGGGATAGAAACGTTTCACCGTCGCTTCGTCGTCTACCAGCGCCACCACCACATCGCCTGTATTCGGACGGCGGCTTTTGTCCACCACGATAATGTCGTTCTCGAGGATGCCCGCGTCTATCATGCTGTCCCCTTTCACGCGCAGGCAAAAGGCGTCCCGTTCCGCCAACTGTGGGTCCACCGTGACATAGTCCTCAATATTCTCCTCGGCCAGCAGCGGCACGCCCGCCGCTACCTGGCCGACCAGGGGCAACGCGTTTGCTTGCGGTCGCGCCAGCGTCGCAATCGCCTTCTGGGTCAGGCGAATACTGCGCGCCTTCGAACTGCGCGCGATATAGCCCTTGCGTTCCAGCGCGGCAAGATGGTCCGATACGCCGTTGGTGGAGGCGATGCCGAAATGGAATCCGATTTCCTGGATGGTGGGCGGGTACTCGTTTTCATCAATGGTGTTTGCAATGTATTCAAGAATGAGCTGTTGCTTTTCTGTGATGGGCGCTGCCATGAGTGTTCTTCCTTTGTATGCGATCATGATTGAGGCTACTGAATCTATGTTCAGTATATACGATGGCAGAGAATATGTCAAGGCATCAATAACCGGAGCATCAATAACCGGAGGTATGTCGCCAGAAATTCGTAGCGTACAGTAACGCGTGGTACAATAGGAGAAGATGGAGAGTGAAGCCGCCGCTTATGCGGACGCTTGCTTTGGATTGGCAACGCGTTGCGGGCTATGGCCTGGAAAAACGCGGGCAACGATAGCGCAGAAGCAACAGAATGGAGCGGAAATCATGAAGGACATGAAACGCAGGAAATTTTTGAAGGCCGCGGTGTCTACCGCGCTGGGCGCCAGTTTAGGCGGCGTACGCGCCGGTTTGGCGTTTGCGGCCGATGCTTCAATGCCAACCCGCCGTCTCGGCAAGACCGGATATGAC
>SLFT01000364.1 GCA_007124105.1 Candidatus Hydrogenedentota bacterium
GATATTTCACCAGATTTCTGTTGCGCCTGCGAATCTTACGCCATCTCAAGCACTTTGCTTGCCCGCCGACTTCGACGTGTCCCGACACGCTGTCAGCCGGCGACCTGCGCAAAGCACTTGACCTGACGCAATATTCGCAGGCTCACGACGAAACCTGGTGAAATATCCGGGCTAAAAGAAACGGGCCAACGTGAACTGTTTTGGGATGTTATGGCTGATTGGGATAAGAGGAGCATTCACGGATGAAGATTACTAAACGAAAAATCTGCCTCTTCATGGCGGCGGTCGCTCTGCTTGCGCTGACCGCGGTTTGCACGTTCGTTTTCTGGTATCTGTGGGCAAGTAGGGATGTGTTTGCAGCCTATGGCGCCAAGATAATGGCTTCCGGCGTGTTTGTGGCGGGTCGAACGCCGGAGTCCATTGCCGTCCAGGAACTGGCGATTCTGCCACGCTTGCGGTATACAGTGGACCGCGAGAATCAGACGGTCACGGCGCGCGTATTTGGCAGCGCCCCCAAAACAGCGGTGTACCGTGACGGGCTCGGCGCGGCCCTTGCCCACGACGGCGACATTGAAGCGTTGCGGCAGCAGGCGCGTCCTGAATTGGCGGCATTGATGGACGCCGGCGTGGCAGAAATGCCCTGGCCCACCGGCGACGGGCCTTCGGGAAATCCGCGCCCGCCGGGGATTGACGAAGCCAGGCTGGCGGCGGCGGTGGACGGCTTTTTTGACAGGCCCAGCCGTTTCTTGAAGCGGCATACGCGCGCGCTCATTGTCGTCTATAAAGATGAGATTGTGGCCGAGCGTTACGCGGACGGATTTGACGCGAATCAGCGGTTCTCCGCCTGGTCCATGACCAAAAGCGTTTTTCACGCGTTGTATGGCATCGCCGTGAAACAAGGGAAACTTTCCGTGGACGCCCCGATACCATTTTGGCGCGACCTTGACGATCCCCGTTCCGAAGTGACCGTTGACATGCTGTTGCGCATGAGCGGCGGCCTGGACTACAACGAATTCGAGCTGTTCCCGCCCATGGCCCTCACGACCATGCTCTTTCTGCAACCCGGCGCGGGCGATTATGCCGCAGCCCTGCCGTTGCTGCATCCTCCCGATACCGTCTGGCATTACGCAAGCGCTTCCACAAACATTTTGTCCCGCGCGCTGCGCGAGATTTATGGCGACGACGCCTATTACGCGTTGCCCTGGCAGGAACTATTTTCCAAAACAGGGATGACGAGCGCCATTATCGAAGCGGACGCGACCGGCACATTTGTGGGCTCTTCGTTCATGTACGCCACAGCGCGGGACTATGCGCGTTTCGGCCTGCTTTATCTGCATGACGGCGTCTGGCAGGGTGAACGCATCCTGCCGGAAGGATGGGCGGCCTATGGCCGGACGCCGACGCACACAGCCAGCGGCAATTATGGCGCCCATTGGTGGCTTATTGCCGGCGACGAAGAGCTGCAAAACGGAACAGGTTCCCAAACGCTTCCGAACGACATTTTTGTGGCGTCGGGATTTGAAGGGCAGTTTATTGTTATCATTCCTTCACGCAGCCTGGTCATTGTGCATCTTAACCTGGACCTCCTGTACCATTCGCCTGTCCCGCTGATCCACAATATCCTGGCGGCGTTGCCCGAGTAAAAACAGCCGCGCCGGGGCGCGACCAAGCTGACACGAAGAGACCGGAACAAGCGCTTTATGCGTATAGTCCTTTGTCGCCGTAGTATTCTGTTTATCAGTAGGAGACACTCATGACAACAGTTACTGGAACACGTCGTCGTTTTTTGAAAACCTGTATCGCGGCGGGCGTTGCGCCGCTGGCTGTCCCAGCCGGTGTATTCGGCAAAACCGCGCCTGGCAACCGCATCACTGTCGGCATGATCGGGATGGGACGTCAAGCAATCCAGGTGAACCTGCCGCCGCTGCTTATGATGCCGCACGTGCGCGTGGTGGCCGTGTGCGATGTGGACGCATGGCGGCTGAAGACAGCCAAGGCGGCGGTGGACAAGTATTACGAGAACAACGATTGCGCTGTTTACCGGGATTGGCGCGAACTGGTAGCCCGGGAAGACATTGACGCCATCATGGACTCCACACCCGACCACTGGCATGTGCCCATTTCGCTTGCGGCGGTGCGGGCGGGGAAACATGTATGCTGCGAAAAACCCCTGACCCGTTCCATTGCGGAAGGGCGGGTGCTGGCGGACGCGGCGGCGGAAAAGGGCGTGGTATTCCGCACGGACACCGAATGCCGCTCCCACGCCGACATGCACAGGCTCGCCGAACTGGCGCGCAACGGATATGTCGGCAAGATTACCCATCTCGAGGTGGGCGTACCCGAGGCCGACATGCCCGGCGGCGACCCAACCCCCATGTCGGTTCCCCCGGAACTCGATTACGATATGTGGCTTGGCCCCGCCCCGGAAAAGCCGTATACCGTGGAACGGGTACACCCTGTGGCATCGCTGGGCCGTCCCGGCTGGATGCGCTGCCGCGACACGTGCGAAGGGGTGGTCACGAACTGGGGAACCCATGTACTGGACGTTGCGCAATTGATCCTTGACACCGAACGCACCGGACCGGTCGCCGTTGAAGCGACAGGCCTTTTCCCCGAACCGGACTCGGGACTGTGGGATGTGCTGTATCGTTTTGACGCCCATTTTCGATACGCTGACGGCGTAACCTTGCGCTACCGAACCGATCCACTGGGCGCGTA
>SLFT01000065.1 GCA_007124105.1 Candidatus Hydrogenedentota bacterium
ATACCGTCCTGGTTGATGATCCATTCATGTTCTTCCGTGTACTTCAGTGTATCCGGGTTCATAATCTGTTCTCCACCAAATTTATGTGACAGGGTTTCGACCGCTTCCATGTTTATACAGAGGCGGCGTTTCAACAACAATATTCAATTCACGGGGGCCGGCCTGTACGGTTGTGCCCGGTTGCGCCAGCGCTTTTGGCAGATAACCGAGGCCGATGCCGCATCCGACGCTCGGACCAAAGGCGCCGCTGGTTACAACACCTACATCGCGCCCCTGTTGCCGCAACGTATAACCGCTTCGCGGCGCGGCGCGGCTAAGACTGCGCAGCGGCGTCAGGAGTTGGTAATCGTCAGCGGCGCGTTGCGCCTCAAGCGCGGCCTTGCCGGGGAAGTCGGTATGCCAGGCGATAAACCGGTCCATGCCGGCTTCCAGCGGCGTTCTTGCTATAGTAACGTCCTGGCCGCTCAATGGATAACCCATCTCGGTGCGCAAAGTGTCGCGCGCGCCAAGACCACAGGGCGCGACATCGGGATGTGATGTGAGCGCGCGCCATAATGGAGCAGCGGCGTCATTGGGCACATAGAGTTCATAGCCCAACTCGCCTGTATATCCGGCGCGGGCAACAATCACGCCGTCGCCGCGGCGCATAACATTCCAGAAGCCCAACTGTTGGGCATCGTCAAAGCCGTTGTCCCGCAGCACGTCGAATGCCAGCGGCCCTTGTACATCTATTTTCGCCGTATCATCGGAGATATTGGCAATTCCCGGCACGCGCATCTCCAGCAGCGCGGCCACCCGCGCAAGAGGCGCGGCATTGGTTACCAGCATTAGTGCATCGGGCGCAAGTTTCAGGGCCACGCAATCATCAATAATACCGGCGTTCTTGTCCAACAAAGCGGTATACCGGCATCGTCCCGCCGGCAATGCCGCCAGGTCGCCGATGACGAGACGACTCAATGCGGCGATAGCTGTGTCGCCGCACACCATGAATTCACCCATGTGGGAACAATCGAATACGCCCGCCTTGCTCCTGACGTGTTGATGTTCCTCAATAATGCCTCTAAACTGGATAGGCAACCCCCACCCATGAAAGTCAACCACGCGCCCCTTATGCTGTTCATATTCCTCTGCTATGGGAGTGTGTCGCATCATTCGCCTTTCCTGTGGTTTGTATGATATACGCATACAGGGAACTCAAGGAGACTACGCGCCCAGGCGAACGGCACTGCCAACAGCATGTCGCTCCACCGTGGTAAACGCCACGTTGTTGATCGCCAGTTACGACATGCGTTCTCAAAAACAGCCTATACTATGCCATACCGAAAATGATATTGCAAGAAATTACCTGCAGAAATTACCGACACGAAACAATATGGGATTGTTGTATTGCAACAAGAAGATTAGAAGGTTGCCTGCGTATACGCCACTGACATAAAATAGAGGGCGTGATTGTGGGGCTGTTGTTTATGACGTCTGGCGTCGTTTGTACGCCTGAATTTCCAGTATGTTGTTTACGTTTTAGCGCACTTGAAGGGATTTGTCGCCATGCGGGTTTACCCGGTACGCTGAAGCGCGAACAACATACCAAGAGCCCTGAGCATAACATACAACGAACAATCCAGTATGGAGGAGTAGATCATGAGCATCAAAGCGCGCGCGGAAAAAGCGCATCAGGAAATGCAGCATCACCTGTTCAACGAGCTGTTGCCCTTCTGGACGACCCACGGCGTGGACCCCAAATACGGCGGATTTCTTACCTATCTGGACAAGGACGGCAACCCCACGGGCGAGGGACTGAAGACGGTAGTGTGTCAAACGCGCATGATCTACTCCTACGCGTCCGCTCATCGGGCGAATCTGGGCGACGGCAAATTCCTGGATATTGCCGCGCAGGGCGTGGAGTTCCTGTTGCGCCACTTCCTGGACCGGGAACATGGCGGCTGGTACTGGACCTGCGAGCAGGACGGTACGCCCGCCGACCGCGCGAAGATCATGTATGGCCAGAGCTTCGCTATTTATTCGCTCAGCGAATACGCCATGGCCTCGGGGGATCGGATAGCCCTCGAGATGGCCGAGGAAACCTGGCGTGTCTTATTGTCCTGCGCCGCGGACATCCAATACGGCGGGTTTGGTGAATTCTTCGAGGAAGACTGGTCGCCCAAAGCGCCGGGCGTGTACGGCGGCGACCGCAAATCGCTGGACGTCCACATGCATCTGATGGAGGCCTTCACGAATCTGTACGAGGCCACGGGCCATCATCTTCACAAAACAGATACGGAACGGGTTATCAATCTGTTGTTCGAGCGGATGATTCATCCCGAGCACGGAACGGGCATGGCCCAGTTTGCTTTCGACTGGACGCCGTTGCGCGCCATTATTTTCAAGAACGTGTGGGGCTCGGACCGCGATGTTGACGACGATGAAGGACGTCCACTGGACAATACCAGTTTCGGCCATAATGTGGAGTTCGCCTGGTTGTTGAAACATTCGCTGGACATTCTCGGCATGGACGTTGGCCCCTTCAAGGAGCGGATGCGCAAACTATACGATCATTGCCACACATACGGCGTTGATTGGGAGCGAGGCGGCGTGTATTGTGAAGGGCCCAACGAAGGCGCCGCCCGCGAGCGCAACAAGGAATTCTGGCAACAGGCGGAGACGCTGGTGGGCATGTTGGACGCCTATCTGCTGTTCGGCGAAGAGAAATATTGGGACGC
>SLFT01000025.1 GCA_007124105.1 Candidatus Hydrogenedentota bacterium
GGGTTCTGGGTGATCGCTGGCGAAAAAAGATTAACTTGAAGTAATAGTCTGTTATAATAAGAACAGATTGCATGGATGGTCCGCCAGCGGGTTGGTTGCAGGCGGCGCTTCATGCATGTCGGGAAACGTTCTTGATGCGTAGGGCCAGGCTATACAGGAGATAACGGCAGGAATGTGACGACAGCCGATGCGATATGCCGATTAATAGAATGGTTCAAGAACACGTGTTACATCCAACCAAGGAGACATGGCCATGGGCGACAAGGGAAAGAAAGACAAGGGCAAGCGGGAAACGCAGAAGAAAGCGCAGCTCAGTTTAATGGAGAAGCGGAAAAAGAAAGAAGATAAGAAGAAAGTAAAATAACGTTTGAGTCTGGAGCGCTCGCCGATAGACAACATATACCGAGACTCACAATGAAATGCATCTACATTGACGTGGAAACCACTGGTATCCCCTGTCCGGCGTCCGGGCTTATTCAATTGGCCGGCGCCATTGAGGTTGACGGGGGGAAACCTAAATCTTTTCAATACCGTATGCAGCCGTTCCCGAACGATGTGATCGAGGACGAAGCCCTGGCGGTAAACGGCGTCACACGGGAAGACATGGCCGCTTACAATAATCCCCGGGACGTGTACAACAAATTCATCAGCCTGCTCACAACGTATGTGGACCGCTATAACCGCGCGGATAAATTTCATTTCATTGGATACAATGCCATGTTCGATTCAGACCACCTTCGCGCCTGGTTTGTCAAGAACGGCGACGCCTACTTCGGTTCCTGGTTCCATTTCCCGCCGATTGATGTAATGGGTATGGCGGCGGTGTATTTGATGTCGCGCCGTGCGCGGATGAAGGATTTCAAGCTGCTGACTGTCGCCCGGGAACTCGGGCTCAAGGCGGATGAGACGAAGATGCACGATGCGCGTTATGATATTGCGGTGACGCGTGAGATGTTTAAGCTGTTGCAGCGTGAAATGCACCATAAAACACCTGAACGGGAACAGGGCATGCTCTTTTGACGCGCCGTATGGGTGTTATTCGCAATAAATGGAATGAAGAGACAGGAGGAATGCCATGCTCGCCGCCGCCAACTTCTCTTTTGTTCTTAACGATGGCGCGATATACGGATATTTTTCGACTGTAGGGTTGCAGGCGCTCGACTTGTACGACGGCGACGCGGCGCCGCCGCCCATATTGGATGGGGCGCCGCATCGTGCGTCAGGCCGGATATTGCATGAGTTGCTGGAACGTTACTTTTCAGGCGCAGCGGTTTCCTTTTGTGAAATCCCTGTTGATCTTGAATCTGGGACGCCCTTTCAGCAGAGCGTATGGCGCGCCATCATTGAAATTCCTTATGGGAATTGGACAACCTATGGCGCGCTGGCGCGGCGCATCGGCAAGCCTCGGGCCGCGCGCGCGGTCGGCATGGCCCTTGGCGCAAATCCCGTGTCTATCGTGGCGCCCTGCCACCGGGTGCTTGCGGCTAACGGGGGGCTCGGCGGTTTTTCGGCGGGACTGCATTGGAAAAAGCGATTGCTCGAACTGGAAAAGATTCCATTTTTGGAGTGACGCAGTCCTGGTCGGGCAGTTGGACACAGTCGGATGGTATTTGATATATCAGACAATGGCGTTGCAAGGCCGATTTCAAACAATAAGCGGAGAAGCGCGCCCCCATTTACTGCATGCTGCATGATTTGGAAATGACGCCTCAGTATTGTTCCCAGTGCAGCACGTCGTCCAGCGGCCGTTTATTGGGTTCCGGGACACGCTCCGGGTAGCCCAATGGGATGAGGCTGACCAGCTTATGGGAGTCCGGCGCGTCCAATAGATCGCGCAGCTGGTCGGCGTAGGCTTTTTTATCGCCCGCCACCCAGCACGCGCCAATGCCCAGCGCCCAGGCGGCCACCAATATGTTCTGTGTAGCGGCGGCGCCGTCCTCCACGTAATAGCGGCCCTGTTCACACACCACGGCGATGCAGGCCGCGCTTTGGGCAATATGTTTGCCGTGCTCGGTAATATCCGCAATCCGCTTGAGCGTTTCAGGCTTCGTAACGACGATGAATTCCCAGGGCTGTATATTTCGGGCCGTGGCAGCAAGCCGTCCGCAGTCAACGATTGTTTCGAGGATGTCTCTTGGGATGGCGTTGCCGCTTTCATAGGCGCGCACGGAACGACGTCCGCGCAAGGCTTCAATAGCGTCCATGCAGTTATCCTCCTTGCAGGGTTGATGTATGATGATGGGGCAATCGTTGCGCCGGCGCGCGTTCGGGAGCGCTATTCGCCGTAAAAGTTGATGTTGCCCACGTTCACCCGTCCCTCCACAAAAGACGGGGTCATGTTTGGCGTACCCTGTGAGCCGGCAGCGCGCGCGCCCAGCAGTCGCCGTTCAACATTGGCGTTTAAGCCGGCGCTTTCTATACCGCCTATGGAAGTTTCCAGGTCGTAGCGCACCGGCATGTCCGCGGGGAGACGCATGTCCAAACTGCCGATATTCACGTTAAAGGACTGATTGCCAAAGACGCCGAGCGTGGAGGATACCGTTATTTCGCCCACGTTCGATGTGGCGTCAACGTGTCCCACAAGATTGTGAATTGCAACATTGCCGACATCAACCTTCACGTTCGTATTAAGCGCGACAGGAGTATTGAGGGTAAAGGCGACGCGGGGCGATACCTTCACGAAAAGGCGTTCAAGAAGCGGCAGTGAACGCACCGAAACGCCGATATGCGCCTCGCCGTCTTCAAGGTGTTGATATACTTCGATGTGGTCAATATAGTTGTTGGGATTGGCAAGTCCAAACAGGCTGAACGTTTGCGCGCGTTTCTCCGCCTGCACATGCGTATATGCGATACGCCCGGTATCGCCGGTGATATCCACCTTGCCCACGGAATTGGATAAAACCATCTTATCCGCCACCAATTCCGTTTCCATGAGGACGGCATCGCTGGTACGCCGGATACAGCCTGAGAACGAGGTCAGCAGTAACGCTAACCCCAGAATCGTCATGATTTTGACGCAGGCCGTTCCTTTCATACGCAATCTCTCCCAATAGTAAACCATTTATACCTTCTCAACATATTTAGATTATAGGATATTCCCGCGCAAAAGTCAAATATTATGGAATTTATTACATTGCGGTGTAACTCAGGGTTGTGAGCGGCACCTTGCTTATGGCATAGTTACGCAGTCAGGAAACAGGGGACGCCCCTGGCGCGGCGGCTGCGCCCAATCACTTTTCCAGCCCCCTGGTTTGTGTACATTACACCCACGCAAGCATACAATGAAGGAGACCAATCCCTTATGACGCAGGAACGCAAAACGATTCATGTTGTATCAAATTCTCACTGGGACCGAGAATGGGGCTATCCTTTCGAGGAAACCCGGCTGCTGTTGCTGAAATTCATGGATGAGTTGCTTGAGTTGTTGGAGAATGATCCTGAGTTCAAGTCATTCACCATGGACTCGCAAACGCTGTGTGTCGAGGACTACCTTGAGTTACGACCGGAAAAGCGGGCTGTCATCGAAAAGCACGTAAAGAACGGCAAATTACTTGTCGGTCCCTGGTATTCATTGCCCGAAGAATATATCTGCAACGGTGAGTCGCTGGTTCGCAATCTGCTTGTGGGCCACCGCAGCGCACAGGCGCTGGGCAAGGTTACCAAAAGCGGTTATACCCCCTTCAGTTACGGTCAGACTTCGCAGATACCGCAGATTTACCAGGGTTTCGGCATTAACACCATCATTTTCTATCGCGGCATCAACACGCCTAAATGCGCGTACATCCTCGAGGGTCCCGACGGGTCGCGCCTGTTGGGTTCGCGTTTTGGGTGCATGAGCAGATTCAGTTATTACATTTACATCTATCGGGTGTTGCGTTACGGTTCGGACGATGTGTTCCAGCGCTACGACTGGGACCGCGGCGCTGCGCCGTTTCGTCTTATAGACGAGGGACGTCCGCGCGAGCATTACTATGTGCTGGACGACAAGAAGAAGCAATGGAACGACGGCCCCATTCGGGAACAGTTGTTGAAACTGGTGCGCGACGAGTCCGAGCATTTCACCACCAGCCATATTGTATGCATGCAGGGGTTTGACTCATCGAATCCCGATCCGGAAGAATCACGGATTATGAAGCTGTGTCAGGAGCTGTTGCCCGAACACGACATCAGGTTTTCCGAACTTGAGACTTACATGGAGGCCATGGGCAAGGAGGTGAAGGACCCCATTGTGTTGCGCGGCGAATTTCGGGATCCCGGGGCAACCGGCAGTTGGACGCATCTGTTCGGAGACGTCATCAGCGCGCGCCCTCTGTTGAAGCAACACAACCACCGCGCCGAGGTAAACCTGCAACGCCGCGCCGAGCCTTGGTCCGCCGCGGCGTCCATGGTTGGCGGCGAGTACTTGAAGCCCGCCTTCGACCGGGCCTGGCGGTTTCTGTTGCAGAATCACCCGCACGACACCATTACGGGCGCGGGCATTGATCAGATGGAAAAGGATTCGCTGTTCCGCTTCGACCAGATCAACATCATTGCCGACGGCTTGACCCGACGCGCTTACGAGGCTGTGCAGATTCAAATAGACAACAGCGACTTGCCCGCCTCGGACAGCGTGGTGACCGTGTTCAACCCCTGCCCGTTCCCGCGCAAAGCGGTCATATCGTGTCTGGTGGACATGCCCGCGAACATGGATTATGACGCCTTTGCGTTGCAGACGCCTGACGGCAAGCGTACCCTGCGCCTGCAACAGCAGGAAAAGTTCCCCATGGGCGTGCTGGTGCGTAATTTACAGGATATTTCGGTGGAACTGCGCACCGAGCGTGTTCGTTGTCACGTGGAGACCGAAGAAATCCCGGCTTACGGGTACAGCACGTATCACGTGACGCGCGCGCCGCGTTTTGCATGGGCGCCTGGTACGCTTGCGCCAGAAACCAATGTTCTTGAGAACGAGCATCTGCGGGTACAATTTAACAGCGACGGCACACTCGATATGATTCACAAGGAAACAGGCCGCGCATTTACAGGATTACATTATCTTGAGGACAGCGGCGAAGTCGGCCATTCCTGGATACATCAGCCGCCCGAGCGCGACGAAATCATTACGTCTCATGGCGCGCCGTGCCACATCGCGCTGGAAGAGTCCGGGCCGCTTTATGCGCGGATGCGCGTGGACTATCATCTGCAAATTCCGGTGAGCGTGGAGGATGAGCCCCATGTGGACTTCCGCGAAGGAGACCTCGCCAATACCGGTCGTACACAGGAACGGCGCGAGATGGTCGTTACCAGTCGGTTCATACTGCGCGAGGGCGCAAAACGGCTTGATGTGCGCACTACCTTTACCAACAGCTGTAAGCATCATCGGCTGCGGGTGGTTTTCCCGACGCGTCTGGAATGCGACCGCACGGACGCGGAAATTGCCTATGACGTTATCGGGCGAGACATTCATATCAAGGGAAGCAGCCCCTATTACGGCCATCCCAATCCGCAGTATCCCATGCACCGGTTCGTGGATATGACTGACGGCGACGTTGGTTTTGCCGTAATCAACAACTCAGGATTGCGCGAGTACGAGGCCATGGACAAAGACGACCGTCCCCTGGCCATTACGCTGCTGCGCGCCTTCACCTATCGCAACTCGCCCGTGTTCGGACGTTGGGAAACGTATCCCGACATGGACGGCGCACAATGCATCGGCGACTTCGAGTGGACCTATGCCCTGTATCCACACAGCGGCGACTGGACTCATGGCGCATACCGTGAAGCCGAGGATATGAACTTGCCGCTTGAACCCGCCCAGGCCGGGCCCCATGAGGGCGTCTTGCCGAAATCCATTAGCTTCCTGACGCTCGACAGCGAGACACTGCAAGTCGCCGCGCTAAAACAGGCTGAAGACCGTCCAGGCAACTATGTCATACGCCTGTTTAACCCCGCGCAGGAATCCACGGAAGGCGCACTTGTTCTGTTCAAGGATGTGAAGGAAGCGTGGCTTATAAACATGAACGAGGAACGTGCCGAAAAAATATCTGTTCAGGGAAGAAGGATACCCATCAGCGTACCCAAGAAAAAAATTATCACTATCGAGTTTGCGTTGTAGTCAGTAATGTGAACAACCGGCGGATGCGCCGGCGGAAAACCGCGCGTATCCGCCTGCTTGTCTTTGAGCCGCATATCGCGCCAGGTTTCGTCGTGAGCCTGCGGAGATATGCGGTTAAATTTTGGTTGCGTCTGGCGGCGAGTCGTCCAAGTGGGCGCGCAACGTCTTTCTCAGTGTCTGCATGGAGTATGGCTTGTGTAAAGCGCCCAACAACCCTTTGTTCTCGAATCGCTCTTCGATTTCCTGCATACTGAAGCCGCTGGCGATGATTACTCTTACATTCTTGTCGTGCCTCTTCAACTCATGAAATGTTTCCTCGCCATCCATGTCCGGCATGGTGAGGTCCAGCACCACCGCTTCAATTTCCGCGCTCCGTTTTTTGAAAATATCAATAGCCGCCATGCCGTTGGCTGCGGTTATCACATCAAATCCGAGGCGCTCAAGCATTTTGCCCGCAACCAGGCGCAGTTCGTCTTCGTCGTCCACCAACAGGATCAGGCCGCTTCCTTTCCATGTGTCCAGCGCTTCCGGCGCCATGAACGTGGTGGAGTGCGACTCTCTCCTGGCTGCCGGCAAATATACCTCGAAGGTGGTTCCCACGCCCTTGCGGCTTCGCACTACCAGCGCGCCTTTATGGCCGCGTACGATGCCCAGTACGGCGGACATGCCCAAGCCGCGTCCGGTAGCCTTGGTGGTATAGAATGGATCGAAGATACGTTCCTTCGTCTCTTTGTCCATGCCGCAGCCGGTATCCGCGACCTTGATGCAGATATACTGTCCTCGCGGCATATCCTCCGCCAGATATCCGTCGCTGGGCACATCGTCAGATGTTTCAATAATGCTGCCGGTAACGGTAATGACGCCTTTGCGCGAGTCAATAGCATCGGAGGCATTGGTAATAAGATTCATCATTACCTGATTGATTTGTGATGCGTCGCCGAGCACGGGCGGCAGTCCCTCGGGCAATTCAATGTTGAGCATCACCTTCTTGGAGATAGACGTTTTCAACAGATCAAGCATTTCGACAATGAGTTCCTGCAGCCGTATTTTTTTGATCTCGAAAGCGCCGCGCCCGGAGTAGGCGAGCAATTGCCGGCACAAGTCGGCGGCGCGTTGCGATGCATGTTGTATTTTCAGGACATTGTCGCGGGCAGGCGCGCTCCGCTCAAGTTCAAGCATGGCGAGTTCGGAATGGCCGTATATCGCCATGAGCAGATTATTAAAATCATGGGCAATGCCGCCGGATAACACGCCGATGCTTTTCAATTTTTGCGCATGTTGTACCTGATGTTCCAGGGATAATCGCGTCTCCTCGGCTTCCACGCTTGTGGTAACATCCCAGAGAAAACCGGTAAGCCAGAGCGTTTCGCCTTGCGCGTCACAGACGCCGCGGCCCTTATCCTGCACATACACAACACTGCCGTCAGCGCGGCGCAACCGATAACGCACATCATAGGGTTCGTTGTGCGACACTTTTTTTTGACGCCCATACCAGATAGAGACATCATTGTCATGGATGATGCTGGCGTAGCTGCGCGTCTGGTTGTTGATGAAATCTTCGGCTGGATAACCGGTGAGCGCTTCAATGCCGTCGCTCACATACAGCATGGCGTAGTCTGTATCCGCCTTGCTGCGATAAACCGCGCCCGGCAAGTTTTCGACCATGGTGCGGAATGTAAACTCACTCTCTCGCAATGCCTGGTTGGTACGCTCCAGGGATTCGATAAAGTAATTCAAGACAAAGACGCTGGCAAGCAACAAAAGCGATAGGGTAAGCAAGGAACCCAATTCCGCGGTCAGTTGCTCAGAGGTGTAGATATTTTCCTGCATGGCGGCAAGCAGCAGGATGCTGCGACGCAGGCCGATACCCACACAGATGAACACCACGAGCATCCAGGCGCGGCTGCGCCCCTTGCGCCAGAACAACCGCGCGGCCAACAGCCCCGCTGAAATTTGGAGTGCGAAGACTAGTGCTAACACCGAACTCGCAATCACATATTCCTCCTTTTCCAGGGATGCCGCTAAAGGCGCATGTTTGCTTTTATGAAACAAACCCTCCAGGCTCTATTACCGCCATCCCGACAACACACTGTTACAAACAGGATATGTCTATATACTCTTGCGTAAAACTAGAATACATTATTTTCGCAGTCAATGCAACTTCGAGGCATCGTTACGCGCGTCATTAAGCCGTAGCGGCCGGTAGCGTCCGTGCTCTTGGCGAAATCCGGTGGAATATCCGGGCTAATACCCAAACGGGCCAGGGGCAAATCCGTCCTCGGAACCCTGCTTGACGTGATAAACGCCGTAGGGCGCGTTATGCATCTGGATCACGCGCAACAACTCGGACAGATTCACACGCCAGTCTTGTGGGCTGTAATCGGCGTCGTGGGGCGCGCAGCTACGATCGCCCACGCCGGGCGCATAGTCGCTATCCTCACAATGGTATTCATTGGCTTTGTACAGGTCAATAACATGTATCAGCTCAGGCAGACTGATGCTCCAGTCCTCCGACGTGTCCGCGCTATGTTTACGGGGGGCGTCCATTATGAGAACAGCGCCACTGTGCGTTTGCACCGTGGTATATGCGGCGGCGCTGTCCGCGCCGTGTACGGCTTCGCTGTGAATGGGAAACGTGTTGCCCGGTTGCGCCTCGGGACTCACGCGCAGCAGCAAATGGCATAATGTGCCGGTGGGAATAGGGTTCGCGCCGCCAAATATTGCGAGGGAGACGCTGTAATTACCCGGTTCGCAGTCAAGCATTTTCCCGTTTTCCGCCAGAAACGGTGTGGCCAGTGCGCCCGGCTTTTCAAAGGCCAAAGCGGGGCTGGATACCTGCATCACCAGTGTTGCGGGCGCTACTTCGTCGGGGGCTGCATAGTACAGCGGCAAGAACACAATAGCGCCGGCGGGGGCGCTGACTTGGGCAATGTCGAGGGTTGCTTGCGCGAAGGCGGCGGTAGAAAGCGCGTACAACGCCACGACAATGGAGAGCGTATTAACAAGGTGTGCGAATGTCCACTGCCGAGAGCGTCGGCGGTCGAACCCTTTGTCGGCATGGCATTGGCGTGTCGTTGTATTTCGTTTCATAGCGATTTATATACACCTTCGTTTGCCAGTAAGTATATCAAGACTTATCCAAGCAAAAGGCCCGGTCATTCGCTTATGGCGTCGGACTATTGCCCAGCAGTTGTCCCGGTGGGTTCCGCTTCGCTTTGCCCACCCTACAGACCACTATTGGTAAACAGCTAATTCTATTTGCGACGGCGCAACGCCATTGCGCCGCCAAACGCTGACGCCAGGGCAAATGCGGCCAGTGCGAGTCCGCCCGTTGGTACTGGCGGTACGTATGTGGCCGTTGCGGCGGCGTCAACGGTGGTTTCGTCGTCGGAGACTTCCACCTTGTAGAGGCCCGCAAGCGGGGCGGAAAAGGGCGAGAAAATCAGCGTATCGGTGCGCGTGCCGGAAAAGGGGCTTGCCGAAAACTCGACCAGCTGCGCCCAGGATTCGTCTTCTTTGAGGCGGAACCACTGAATTGATAGTTCGCCCGTACCGCCGGCGATAGCGGCGGGCCATTCGGCTACCTGGCCGCCTTCCAGTTCGATGTCCATCAGCGTCACCTGCAAGTCGCCGTCCTGCGTATAGATGTACCCGTCGTTCACTTGTATTGCGGCAGACTTGGCGTCGCTGTCCGCGCCATTTGTTCCGTTGTCCGTAATGGGCAGCGTGGATTCGAGCGGCGTTTCGGAGTCTACAGAAAGATGAAGATGACACAACGTGCCGCTCGGTATAAGCGTTGCGCCGCCAAATATGACCATGTCAATGCCGCCAGGGTACAGTTCATACTCCAGTGTTTTGTTGTTATCCGCCAGAAGCGACGTGGGAACAATTTCGATCGCTTCCAGATACGTCGTCGAATAGGACAGCCTTATTACCAGGGTTGCGGGGGATTGCGCGCCGGATGCGCTATAGGATACCGGCAACATGATCGCTGCGCCGGGAGGCGTATTAAACTGGGCAATGGTTACAGTTGCGGCGAAAACCGAAAACGAACACGCGCAAAGGGCCAGAGCAACGAGCATCTGCCACGACCAGCGTTGTGATGTTTCGTTGGGAGCAGATGGCCTATCTATTCTCGCTTTTGATTTCATCATTTTTCTTAAACATTTTTTGTCTTCCCCCATCACATCAAGTATACCATGATTGTTGTGCTGAAGGCGTACCTTAGTTTGCTGCCGTCTGATTACAGGAAATCGTTGACAGCCGTTTCGAGCGCGTTGATGA
>SLFT01000489.1 GCA_007124105.1 Candidatus Hydrogenedentota bacterium
GTGCATGGCTTCGATCGCCGGCAGCAGGCGTTGGTGAATCTCCAGCATCGTGGCAATATACATGGCCGTGGGAAACACGTCATTGGAAGACTGGCCCATGTTTACATGGTCATTGGGATGGACTGGCGATTTCGAGCCCAGTGTCCCGCCAAGCATCTCAATGGCGCGGTTCGCAATAACCTCGTTCACGTTCATGTTCGTTTGCGTACCGCTGCCCGTCTGCCAGAGGGACAAGGGGAAATGGGCGTCCAATACGCCGGACATCACCTCATCCGCCGCGGCAATGATGGCATCCGCAACCGTGTCCGGCAACAACCCGGACTGGTAGTTTACAATGGCCGCCGCTTTCTTGACCATACCCAGCGCGCGAATCACTTCAATGGGCATGCGTTCGGCGCCAATGTTAAAGTTTTCCAGCGAGCGCGCTGTCTGGCACCCATAATAACGGTCGCCGGGCACGCGCATCTCGCCGAGCGTGTCTTTTTCAATGCGATAGTCCATGCGAGTCCTCTTTCTTGTTGTCCATCGCCCATATTCTAACTGAATCAGAGGACGCTCTGGTAAAACCAAATGGTCATCTGCAACTTCGTTCTCGATGTCAGCTGCTGTTAACCAAAAACTTGATACTGTTTTCAACGCGATGTATGCTAATGACGGTACGGGTTGCGCAATAAGCCGCCCAAAGGATCACGATGACATTTGGCGTCTGTCTTTCCGCAAGGAGGTTGGTATGAGCGTCTCGAATCACGGCGGCATGAGCCGAAGACAATTTTTCGTCAGTAGCGCAAGCGCGGCGGGTGCGGCGGGGGTGTGGGCCGGCGTACGCGGCGCGGTTGCGGCGTCACGGGCGGAGCGTCCGAACATCCTGTTTCTGATGACGGATCAGCATCGCGGCGACTGTCTGGGCGCTGACGGCAACACCGTTATCCATACCCCGAACCTGGACCGTATTGCGCGGGATGGGGCGTGTTTTCAGCGGGCCTATTCCTCGACGCCCACCTGTACGCCGGCGCGCGCGGCGCTGCTTACGGGGCAATCGCCCTGGAGCCACGGGATGTTGGGCTATTCAAAAGTAGCGCAATCATACCCCGTCGAGATGCCGCAACTGTTGCGCGAGGCTGGTTATTATACGCTGGGCATCGGCAAAATGCATTGGGCGCCGCAACGGAGTCTGCATGGGTTCCATCGCACCATTCTCGACGAATCCGGGCGCGAACAAAGCGTTGATTTCCGCAGCGATTACCGGTCATGGTTCGCGTCGGTTGCGCCCGCCCTCGATCCGGACGCCACGGGCGTCGGCTGGAATGATTACCGCGCCGCGGTATACGCGCTTCCCGAGGCGTTGCATCCCACGCGCTGGACAGCGGACGTGGCGGTAAACTTTCTCGAAGGCTATCAGGATGCCGCGCCGTTCTTCCTGAAGGTGTCCTTTGCCCGTCCGCACAGTCCGTATGATCCGCCGCAACGATGGATGGATTATTATGAAGACGCCAATCTGCCTGAACCGGTTATCGGCGACTGGGCCGAACGCTATCGCGAACGCAGCGACGACAGTTACACCATCTGGCACGGCGACCTGGGCGCGGAACAGGCGCGTCATTCGCGGCAGGGCTATTACGGCGCGGTATCGTTCATTGACGAGCAGATTGGCCGTATTCTGGAAGCGCTCGAGAAAAGGGGCCGGCTCGATAATACGCTCATTCTGTTTACTTCGGATCACGGCGACATGACCGGCGACCACCACTTGTGGCGCAAATCTTACGCGTACGAGGCGTCGGCCCGTATCCCCATGTTGCTGCGATGGCCGGAAGGCTTCGGCGGCCAACGCGGTCAGTACCTGGCCCAGCCGGTCGAGATTCGCGACATCCTCCCCACTTTTCTTGACGCCGCCGACGCGCCCATCCCCGAATCCGTGGAAGGCGCGAGCATGCTCGGGCTGACGCGCGGCGACACCGATAATTGGCGCGAGTACATTGATTTGGAGCATGACAGGTGCTACCACGCCCGTAATCACTGGAACGCACTGACAGACGGTCGTATGAAATATATCTTTAACGCTTACGATGGTGAAGAGCAGCTGTTCGACCTTGAGACCGATCGCGGCGAGACAACTGATCTGGCCGCTCATGCCAAACACGGTGAGCAGCTGCGCTTATGGCGCAACCGGATGATCGAGCACCTCGAACCGCGCGGCGACGCTTGGGTGAAAAACGGAAGACTGGCGCTGCGCCCTGAGAGAATGCTCCATTCCCCGAATTATCCTGGAGAAAACAACGTCTGATAAGCGGTAGGTATTTTCCCAGGCTGACTCGGGCGTTGCCCGGAACCCGGAGTCTGGTTCTGGTGCCTTTTGTGTGACAAGTGATGCGTAGACGGCAGGCGGGACGTCTATCCAGGCGTTCCGTCCTGCCTGTCCTGCAACACAAATCTATCGAAATCGTTGTTTCTTATCGTTCTTGTAAAATGAATAAGTTTTGTGGTTGTGTTTACTGGCGCTGCCTGACGGGTTACAGTTCCTCTTCCGCTTCGTCCTCGTCCTCGTCGGAGTAAAGTTCGATGGGACGGGGCGACGCGTTGATGGCTTTGATTACTTTGGGCCGGATGTGGGGTGCGGCCACCATAATTATTGGGGATACGCCTGTTTGCGCCTCGTAGTCGTCGGCCGAGGCGA
>SLFT01000244.1 GCA_007124105.1 Candidatus Hydrogenedentota bacterium
ACAAATTACTGGAGCGCTTTGACGATGGCCTTGCACAAGATATCCTCGTTTTGCTTAGGCGATTCCACCACAGGGCGGCAGTTTCCATTTCGTAGGGCTTTAGTGGTGACCGGGCCAATGGACGCATGCACGATATTGTCGTTTTGACGACGTAATGTTTCGTATAAGCCACTCGCGATATAAGCGCGCACGGCTGATGGGCTGAAAAAAGCAATGCATTCCGGCGCGAAGGCAATCAAATCGGCAATATCACGTTCTGCTACATTGCGTTGTACCGTGTTGTAAATAGGTATCGCATTCACCAGCATGCCGCGCGCGGCAAGTTGGTCGGCGATAACGGAACGGGCCAGGCTGCTTTGTGGGAGGAGCACACGTTTCCCTGCCGGATGTTGTTCTGCCTGTAACAGTTTTTCGACCAATGCTTCGGAAGTGTGTTCCATGGGCATAACGTCAACATGCAGACCGGCAGTGCGTATCTGGGCTGCGGTGGCCTCGCCGATGGCGGCAATGCGCTGTTCACGATAGTCGCTTAAACTTCTATTGGTATGGGACAGCGCGTCGTGAAAATAATGTACAGCGTTTGCGCTTGTAAAGATCAGCCAGTCAAAGCGTTCATCTTTCGCCGGAAGCGGCGCGTCAGGGCATGGGGATATCTCTATCAGTGGCAGATACAGAACTGATGCGCCTGATTTTTCAAGCATTGCGCCAAAAGATGTTGCCTGGTGCGGTGCGCGGGTGACTACAATACGACGGTTTCGCAGCGGAAACGTCGTCTTTAGAGCAGAAGAACTGGGCGCGTTGATCTGTTTACGTAATGCGGCGCCCGTGTCTGTGCCGAGTGTTGACGCATCGTTGACAGGCGCATTGCAAGAAATACGGGCTGTGACACCGGTATCCATATTGGCGGCAAATGCCTGAAGATAGACGCGTTCATCTTGTACTTGTACATATACGCCAAGGGGGGCACGGCATCCACCGCCAAAGGCTTGCAGCACAGCGCGTTCGCACATTACTGCAACGGCTGTTGTGGCGTTGTGCAGGGCGGTCAGTAACGCGACCACATCATAGTTGTCAGCGCGCGTTTCCAGGGCAAGCGCTCCCTGGCCGGGAGCGGGAAGCATTTGCGACAGCGGGATTTCTTGTATTCGTGGGTCAGTAAACAATTGCAGCCGGATAAGTCCCGCGCTGGCGAGCATAACGGCATCCAGATCGCCCGGGGCAGCGCGTCGCATCCGTGTAGGCACATTGCCGCGCAGTTCCCGTATCTGTAAGTCGGGGCGCGCGGCCAGTAACTGCGCCTTGCGTCGAAGACTTGACGTGCCGACCAAAGCGCCATGGGGCAGGGAGTCCAAGCGATGCCCCTCGGGGGAGATAAGCGCGTCCGTGGGGCATTCACGTTCCGTGACGGCGGCGACGGTAAGGTCATCGGGCTGCTTTGTGGGCAGGTCTTTGAGACTATGGACAGCTACGTCAATTTCACGATTCAGGAGCGCTACTTCAATTTCACGGGTAAACGCGCCCAGACCACCGATTTCGGCAAGGGGGGCGTCGGGCTTGTTGTCGCCTTTTGTTTTGATGACGCGCAATTCAGCGGTTACATCGCCGCGTACTTCTAATAATTGCGATATGACCAGCCTGGTCTGCGTCAATGCCAGATCGCTTCCTCTCGAACCGAATATGATCTTCATCGTGATTCCTGTTAATCCGGCGAAACAAGTGGCGGGCCAACTTCAGTTTTTCAGACATCGTAGGAAATTCGTAAAGGCATTTTGTAACGCAACACATGGGCTGAATGTTCTTAAACCAAGGCTGCCCTGTGGGACATGCCGCAAAGAGGCGAAACAGACAGGGTACAAGCGCAGACCGCCGTCGCTTGGGAGTCGCCGCCTCGACACAAGGCAGTTTAGTGTCATTTCGGCCCATATACGTCATTAGATGTTTTTGAGCCGATGGTAGTTACGTTACCTCAGCGCTTTGTTTTTCCGACGACACACGCAGGCAATAACTGACGTACGATAGCCTTCAGGTCTTGATTACGCATTATGACCTGTTATGTCTCGTATTTATTGTCAAGAATGGCAATAATCAACTACCGGATATTGTTTATTCTTCAGGCGTTTCATTTTCTGCGGCATTATCGCTGGAGACTTCGCTGTTGTCTCTGGCGCCGTCTTCCGCAGTCGGCGTTTCAGCGATGTCATCTTCGGCAAGAGGCTCATCTGCCGCAGCCTCATCGGCTTCCTCGGGCTCGGTTGCGTCGGCGTCCGTTGTATCTCCGTCGCCATCATCCGCAGTCGGCGTTTCAGCGGTGTCATCTTCGGCAAGAGGCTCATCTACCGCAGCCTCATCGGCTTCCTCGGGTTCGGTTGCGTCGTCGTCCGCTGCATCTTCGTCATCCGCGCCCGCTACAGTTTCGCCTTCCTGCTCTCTATCATCGTCTGTCACAGGTGGACTATCATCGAAACTGACATCATCCAGTTCCAGACCAAAAAGATCGTCCTCTCCCTCCTGTGGAACTAAGTCGGGATGCTCTTCGGCCAGTTCATCAAGCGCCGCTTGTGCTCGTCGCGCGATGGCGGAGTCAGGGAATACCTGGAGCTGCTGCTGGTAGGCGGCCACAGCGTCCTCGAAACGCTCCATCTCCTCAAGTACGCGTCCAATATCATAATGTTTGCGGCGCGCAATAAACTCGCCCGGCCAGTCTTGCGTTACCCGCTCGAAGCCCTCGAGAGCTGCTTCCAGGTCGCCGCGATTCCAAGCGATAAACGCAAGCGCGTCAACGGCGTTTACGATATAGTCGCTGTTCGGATAATCGTTAATGAGGCGGTTAAATGTTTCTTCGGCAACATCATATTCCTCCGCCTGGATAGCGGTTTCACCCTTGCGGTAAAGCGCTTCGGGCGTCCAGCGACCAAGCGCGTTTATGGCCGCGTTATATTTCTCCAGCC
Organism: Candidatus Hydrogenedentota bacterium; assembly: GCA_007124105.1. Lineage (GTDB taxonomy): Bacteria > Hydrogenedentota > Hydrogenedentia > Hydrogenedentales > CAITNO01 > SLFT01. The sequence goes on from SLFT01000244.1 coordinate 2,949, forward strand.
GCTCCTCTGGTTCCGTTACAAGGGCGGCCTCGGCATAACGAGTTGCCCGTTCACGTTCGTTGATTGTGGCGCTGACCCTTATGAGAACGCCAATAGCAATACAGAGGATAAGAAATATAGCGCCCGCAATATAAATCTTATAGTTTTCTTCCAGATGGGCTACCGCCTTCTGCAACTCTGTCTTCGGTTCTTCTCTAATCAGCAGATGATCAGTTAAGGGTTTCTTCTTGCGAGGTCTTGCCATTACGTGATACTTTCGTTTGGTTTAATCCAAGTGTTCCAACACAACCGCACGCCGCAGCTGTACAGACGCCACGGCAGCGCTTCTTGACATCTCAGGAGATCGGTCCCCATTCCACTATTTGCCATGTATCGCCAAAGCGGTCCAGCATGATGACAACTTGCCCTTGCAGGTTCGTCGGCGGATACTCAAGCGGCAACACAGATTCGGCGATGGTGCCGAAGGTATCAATAACCCGCGCTCTGTCGCCGCGAACGCGGATATCCGGGGGTGTACGTGTTATATTTATTGCCCGGTAATGCCTGAAGATAGTATTCAAATCTTCGCTTAGTTGTTGATAATCACGTCCTTCACGGTCCTCGTAATTACGTGAGACATGCGCAAGCACCTGATATATGCGGCGTCTTTGCATACCGCGTTGTACATCTTCAAGTACCAGCGTAATTTTATCTTCATCGCTAAGCCTTGTGCCTGTGACGCGTCCCATGTCCAGCGGCAATCGCGTCTGGCAGCCGAGGCCAAGGAAAACGCAGCAGGTACAGACCAATACTGTGCGTGAATATCGCATCAAAATTGGGATTCCGTCGTCTGATCAGGCAATAAATGAAGCACCAACCGTCTTCCGCGGAGCGGGCCCATGGGGATTATGGATACTTCAAGTTTCTTGCCAGGTTTTCTGAACAGCAGTTCAGCGCCGCCAGCCGCCTGTTTGACATTCACCAGCTTCCAGTCGGCGGCGGGGCAGGAGTCAATATAGAACTGCGCAATATCATTCACGGACTCGCGGATATTATAGACCATGCGTCCTACGGTGAAAGACGGCGACTCATAGACATAAGAGCGTTCGAGGTCCTCCTGGGCGTTTTCAGGAAGCGGTACATCCCGAAACCGCTGATTGGACGCCATGCGCAAGCCGCCCGGTTGTGGTGGTGCTGCTACTGCTGTGGACGTTTCGCGAGAAGGCGTGTCGTCCTCAAGCAATTCAACTGGCGGCATCGGTTCCTGGCCCCAGGGAACACTCTGGCAACCGACGAAAAGCGCCGCGCACATTGTAATGTAAAAAAGCGTTGTCAGCCGAATCATAGTTACCTCATCCTGTTGATGCTCATTTACGAGCGAGGAACGCTTGAGCCGCGCGTACTGCGACAATAACACTGCCCGGAACACGCATGCCGTTGCGCACGATACCCTTACTTCTGCCTATAGCATAGATAATCTTACCTGATACTTTCAACTATGTGAAGCCTTGGGGGGCGTCAGACATCTCACACGTCAAATTGTCGCAGGTGATATTCGAAGTGGCGCACATGCAGTTTGTCCCATTCGTCCACGTCAAGAGGGCCGAAAAAAGGGTGTGGCGCGGGGTCGAGTTCGTCCGCCTGAACCAATTGCAGGTATTCCTCGATAATGGCCTGTAATGTTTCGATGTCCCCAGATTCGAGCAGTGTGAGACCATTGGCAGTTAATTGTGGCGGCAGATGCATGTTTCTGGGCATGGGCAACAGGCCGCGCAAGACCAATGGCTTGACAAGGGTGCGGAGGCGCCATGTACTACAATCAGGGATGCGGGTCGAACGCCCCATGGCGTGGCGCAATATCCAGATAAAATGCGCCAGAAGGTCGTTGCGCGTCATTGTGCCCCAGCGCGGACGACGGTCTTCTAGTATATGGCTTATACGCGTTATAATATTCGAACCGTAGTCTGAATCAAAATGTTGCATAAGAGGAACCCTTATTCCTTTAACCCGCGTATCTCGTCGGATTTCCGCCATGTGCGCAAGCCCCAAAGTCACCTCAGTTTTCTGGGTTGCTCGCCGACCCAAATATGTGCCGGTATGCTTCCAACCAGCGCCTGTGCCAAAGTGTGGAAAAACACGTTGCGATTCCTGCGCGGGCTGACGGCAACGCCTGTGTTCGTAAACGAATCTCAGGTTGTGGCCATTTACCTTGCAACCGTAGCCGCAAACAGTCTTACCGCCCGATATATGGTCATTCAAGCGATTCCGTGCATTTTCGCAGTCTTTCGACTTCGTCTGCATTCATATAGCGCCATTCGCCGGGCCGTAACCCCTTGGCATCAATGCCCGCAAAAGCGACCCGCTCTAATTTTTCGACGGGATGGCCCACAGCGGCGCACATACGTTTTACTTCGCGTTTCCGTCCTTCATGTATGGTCAATTTTATGAGCGACGTTTCAGCGCCGGCATTGATGATTTTTACGTATGCCGGCGCGGTTAGACCGTCGTCCAGGCAGACGCCCTGGGCAAGACGGTTTGCTGTTTCAGGGGTCATGCTTCCTCTTACCCAAGCGAGGTAAACCTTGTTGACTTTGAAACTGGGATGTATCAAACGAAAAGCCAGTTCGCCGTCATTGGTAAAAAGGAGAACCCCTTCAACATCGCGGTCCAGACGTCCCACGGGAAAGACGCGTTGCGCCAGTCCATCAAGATAGTTGGCAACGGTCTTTCGGTTGTGCGTGTCCTTAAGCGTGGTGATGACATTTTTCGGTTTGTTAAAGACAATATATACCTTGTCGTCAAATAATACCGGGCGGTCGTCAACGTAAACCTTGTCAATTTTCGGGTCTATTTGCTGGCCAAGATGCGCCGGTACGCCATTTACAGATACCAGCCCATCCTGGATCAATCGTTCGCAGGCGCGCCGCGAGTCCACGCCACATGCGGCCAGATATTTTTGCAGACGTACCGCGCTCATTACTGCTCCATTGTCCGTAGTTCATCCAGAGACGGCAGCTCTTTGAGACTTTTCAGTCCGAAACTGATCAGAAACTCGTCGGTGGTGCGATACAGTTTGGGCCTTCCGGGCAAGTCCGCTATGCCCACGATTTTGATAAGACGCTTTTCCTGTAGCTGATCGAAGGCATACGACACGCTCACGCCGCGTATGGCCTCGACCTCGGCCCGCGTCACAGGTTGCTTATAAGCGATAACGGCCAGTGTTTCGATCAGCGCCTTGCTGAGCCTGTTGCTTTTCTTGATTTGAAACAGGCGGCGCACGAACGGAGCGAATTCGGGTTTCGAAACGAGCTGGTAGCCTCCCGCTATCTCACGCAATAAGTATGGCAGCTCGCGTCTGGCGTTAAGTTCTTCTCGCAATTCCTCCAGCAGCGTGGCTACAATATCCGGATCAGTATCGCCCAATGCCTCGGCCAGGCGGTTGGCGCTTAATGGTCTGTCGCTGACAAAAAGCAACGCGTACAGGGCGCGCTTGGATTCATCCCTGCTGAGTGTCTCGACAGTTTCTATCGCTTCGAAATCGTCTTGAATCTCTTCGTTCATATTCGTGGCGCCCATTTCTTAATCTCCAACCTGTTTGTTGGCGTCGTTATGCTGTATGGCTTTTTTCCCCAGTACCTCCAGCAGCGGAGCAATTGCCTGCATCAGACAGTTGAACTTCGAGAAGCGAAGCGATTGCTGGCCATCGCTCAGGGCCTCCTCAGGATGGGGGTGGACTTCAACCATTATACCATCCGCGCCGGACGCCACTGCGGCGCAGGCCATGGGAATGATAATGTCCCAGCGGCCAGCCGCATGGCTCGGATCAACAATAACAGGCAGATGACTCTGTAACTTGATCACGGGCACTGCCTGCAAATCAAGGGTATTGCGCGTTTCAGTTTCGAAGGTACGAATGCCGCGTTCACAAAGAATTACATTCGGATTCCCCTCGGACAGAATATATTCCGCCGACATAAGGAACTCGTTGATGGTGGACATCATGCCCCGCTTCAATAATACGGGCGTTTTTACTTTTCCCGCCGCGCGGAGCAGGCCGAAGTTTTGCATGTTGCGCGCGCCAATCTGAACCATGTCGGCGTATTGCGCCACCACCGCGACCTGTTCAGGCGTTGTGGCTTCTGTAATCACGGGCAGGTTGTACGCCTTGCCGGCGTCCCGAAGAACGCGCAGCCCGTCAAGTTCCATGCCCTGAAAACTATAAGGGGAGGTGCGTGGTTTAAATGCGCCGCCGCGCAGCATAGTTGCCCCGGCTTCCTTCACGCCCTGGGCTGCCTCGAATATCTGTTCCCGCGACTCGACCGAGCAGGGCCCGGCCATAACAACAAAGTTGCCGCCGCCGATGGACACGCCGGAGCAGGTTACAATGGTATCCTCGGCTTTCACTTCGCGCCCCGCCAGTTTGAATGGTTTCAGGACGCGGATCACCTGTTCCACATAAGGGAGCGCTTCGAGGCTTGTGAGACGTTCCTTGCCCCGTTCATCGCCAACGGCGGCGACGACTGTGCGTTCAACGCCTACAATTACATGGGCCTTGTAACCCAGTTCTTCGACGCGCGCGACGACGTGGTTGACGTCGTCTTTATCGCCTGATGCCATTACAATAATCATTACGTGAGTATTCCTGAAAATTTGGAGTGAAGAACGCGTTCTGCGGCAAAGAAAGTATACTATGCCGTTGGAGCGGATGTAAACATGGCGCACGGAAATGGACAGGCGACGCAAGTTGCTGCAAACGCGCTCAAGGGGTAAGGGGCCGGGCGCCTTCGGCGGGTTCGGAAATGAAGACTTCGCCGGTCTTGTCCGTCTTTTCCTTGTATTGTTGCAGCAGCGCGGCGCAGAAGACTTCGACGGCATCACGACGCACCAGGTTAATGGTGCAGCCGCCAAAGCCCGCGCCGGTCATGCGCGCGCCATAACAATCAGGATGCCGGCGCGCAATATCCGTCAGAATATCCAGTTCACGGCTGGTGACCTCGTAATCAACGCGAAGACTGATGTCCGACTCATTCATGAGTACGCCCAGCGCGGCGGCATTGCCCTGGCGCATCGCGTCGCAGGCATGTCGGGTGCGTTCGTTTTCTGTAATCACATGTCGCGCCCGTCGAAATGGAACGTCGTCCATCATCTCCTGGCAGGCGAGCAGATCATTCATGGTGTAATCACGCAAGTAAGCCCCTGAAGCATTAAAATACTCCTGCAAAACTGTAACGGCGCTCTTACATTCGCTTACGCGCTCGTTATATTTTGATGCGGTCAAGCCGCGGGGACAGGCCGTGTTTGCGATTACAAACAGGGCCTCCTCAAAGGCTGCCGGTATAAGCTCATAGGCATAACTACGGCAGTCCAAAAACAGCGCGTGCCCCGCCTTGCCGCAACGGGAAATGAACTGGTCCATGATGCCCGTGCTCAGTCCGAGAAATTCGTTTTCCACGCGTTGGCCCAGTTGGGCGGCCGCAGCGTCATCAAGCTGAAATGCGCCGGCCTGTTCAAAAAAGGCCAGCGCAGCCATCTCAAGGGCGGCGGAACTGCTGAGCCCACAACCCACGGGCACATCGCCCATGATCACCATGTCCGCCCCGGAAACGGGTTTGTCCAGCGCAATCAACTGGTCCGCTACACCCACGATATAATCCGTCCAGGGTTCTGCCTCGTTTCGAACGCGTTTTTCCAGGTTTAGCTCGGCGGCGCGGTCGAGGTTGCCCGCGTAAAGGCGCAATAGGGTGTCGTTGCGGCTGCGGCCGAGGATGGCCGTAGTATGTTCAATGGCCATGGGCAATACAAAACCGTGATTGTAATCGGTGTGTTCGCCAATGATGTTGACCCGCCCCGGCGCGCGTGCGCCGATAACCGGTGCGGCATTGTAACGTTCTCGATACAATTGCTGTAATTGCTGCGCGTCAATACTCATGACGATTCCAAGTCCCTTTTGATGCCGATGTTTGTTTTAACACAAGTGGTGAGATATACGGGCGGCCATTCTCGTTTATGCTGCTCATCGAGAGAATAGCATATTTTCGTGACCAAAACCACAAACAGACCTGCACAGTCAAACACATAAACGCAATGAAAAAAATAATGCTGCGGACAAGAAATAGCGCCCTGCGAAATAGCAGACGGCTGCGTTTTGTTGATTACGCTGTAATTCATGTGACATAAGCTGTATACTATTTGACGAGACGAACAATGATTCACGGGGCTAAACAGCCGCCGTCAGGTTGCATAGCAGCGAATACCAGTATCGCAAGTGACGATTTGCCCGCCTGCAAGCCTTTCTCAGGGCTCCTGCTATTCATTGAGACAGTATTGTGTCAGTTGTTCTGCCGTCGAGACCCTGGGTCGGCTGGAATACTAAGTAAGCGATTTCTCACCGTGTCGCAGTCGTTTAGCGCGACCATCAAAAAACTTCGAGAAAGGAAAGACCATGAAAATGATGACGCAAGTTAACCTCAGTGAAAGGATATCACATGATGCAGGCGGATGCCTGACAGGCCGGTTTCCTGCTATCTTGAGCGTGTGCGCCAGTATCGCCCTGCTGCTTGCCTGGCCTGTTTTTGGCGTTTCCGTGGTTGTTGATCCCTATGCGGATGTTGACTGGGACGCCTTCGAGCAGCACAAAGCAAATTTGCATACCCACACCACGCAAAGCGACGGACGTGGGACGCCGAACGAGGTAGTTGATGAATATCACCGACGCGGGTATACGATTCTGGCGCTTACGGACCATAATTTATGTACATGGCCCTGGACGGAGTTCGGCAGCATGGAGCGCAAAGGACGCGCATTGATGGGAGACAACGCCGCGGAGCGTGAACCGGACGTGCCATCCGAAGAACGCCGCAATCCCGAAATCCCGGCTTACGAAGACCGGGACCCAGAGACCCTGGGAATGCTTGCCATTGCGGGCAATGAACCTTCGATCCACCATCATTGCTGCACATTTTTTGTGGAATACGAGACCCGCTCCCGCGAACTGGAACAAACCATTGAGGAGGTTGCCGCATTGGGCGGCCTGGTGATGATTAACCATCCAGGTCGTTATTGGGACCGCAATGACGATGGCGCCATACCCAATGAAGTGGTGACGCGCTATACGACCCTGTTTCAAAACTACGACAACGTTGTCGGCGTCGAGGTAATTAACCAGGGACAGCGATACAAATATGATATCCATCTCTGGGATAGAATCTTGGCCGAGCTCATGCCCGAGGAACCGGTCTGGGGCTTTTCCAATGACGACATGCACTCCCTCGACCGTTTGGGGCGCGATTGGAATGTTTTTGTTGTTGAAAGTCTGGACGAGGCACAGATACGCGCGGCAATGGAGTCCGGACAGTTTTATTTCAG
>SLFT01000151.1 GCA_007124105.1 Candidatus Hydrogenedentota bacterium
CGCGGCGGTTCCAATTTCCATGCCGCGATAGAACTGCATGGAATCAGCGGAGATAATCTCGGTATCAAGACGCCTGGCAAGTTCAATCGTCAAGCGCGTCTTGCACGAGACGGTCGGCACTACAAGCGCAATCGCGCGGTTCACTGTATCCTCCGAAAACTCTTCTCCATCTGCCGCTGGGTCAATTCCACAATGATTGGACGTCCATGCGGGCAGGTATAGGGCGGCCGCAAGCGCTTAAACCCCTCGAGCAGACTGCGTCGTTCATCGCTGGTGAGCGGGTCGCCCGCCTTCACCGACGCCTTGCAGGCGCGCGTGGCAATGCGCAGCAGGTCGGCGCGGGCGTTCTCCTTGTCAAACAGGTTGCCCTGGGCCAACTCGTCGAGTACGCCATACACCACGTCGGGCGCCTTGCTCTCGGCGTACAACGGACACACGGCCGTAATCTGGAACGTATTGCCGCCGAACGGCTCGATCTCGATGCCCATCTCGGCAAACAGTTCCAGATTCGACTCGAGCAGTTCCGTTTGCGACGGCGCCGCCTCGAACACCACGGGCACCGCCAGCTGCTGCGACGCGTAATCCGTGTCGCCGAGCTCCGCGATAAGGGCGTCATAATTCAGACGCTCATGCAACGCGTGCTGATCAATGATTAACAGGCGCGATTCCTCGGGCACAATCAGGTACGTATCAAACACCTGCAACGGCGCATTCCGAACATCACACACGGTTTCAAAGAACCCTGTCGGCAGCAACGGTTCCGTTGCCGCCTCTTGCTCGGCTGTTGCTGCGCCGGCGCGCTCGAACCCCGGCAGTTCGCCCGTGTCCCATTCGCGCTCATGTTCCAGTTCAAAGGGTTCGCTTGCCGCGACTTTCATCGGTGGTATGGGCACGCTGTCAACGCTTGTAACGGGCAGGCTCGGCGCTGCCGCTTCGGGCGGCGCCGCCTCTTCAACCAGCGCCGCCGGTTGCGACACTTCCCGGCGCGGCACGGGTTCGGCATGTTCGCGCTGGTAGACGCTCAGACACTGGCGCGTTACGTCGCGCACCGCGTCCCGGGCGGCCCGCTCGTCCCGAAATCGTATCTCCCGTTTCGTGGGATGGATGTTCACGTCCACTTGGCGCGGATTCATGGAAACGGTCAACACGCCCACGGGATGACGTCCCACGGTCAACAGGCCGCGATAGGCGTCTTCAAACCCGAATTGCAACGACCGGTTAAAGACCGGGCGGCCATTGACGAAAAAGAACTGGTGCTGCCGGTTCGAGCGGTTCAGCCCGGGAAGACCCGCCAGTCCGGAGAACGAGAAGCCGTTCTGTTCACCGGCGATATCAAGCATGTCCCGCGCAAAGGCCAACCCCCAAATAAGCGCAACCCGGTCGCGGAGCGACGCGTGTTCGGGCACATCAAGCAACATGCGGTCGTTATGAACGAATTGAAAGGCGACGCCGGGATGGGCCAGGGCGTGACGCTGCACAATGTCTATGCAATGGCCCAGTTCGGTGGCAATCCCCTTGAGGAACTTGGCGCGCACCGGCGTATTGAAGTACAGTCGGTTCACGGAGATGCGCGTGCCCACGGGCGCGCCCGTCTGCTGTACCTCGCGCAGGATGCCGCCGTCCACGCGCAGCTGTGTGGCGCTCTCGTCGCCCTCACGGCGCGTCACCAGCAGAAACCGCGACACCGACGCAATACTCGCCAGCGCTTCGCCGCGAAATCCCAACGAACGGATGTTGTCCAGGTCCTGCGCGTTGCGTATCTTGCTGGTGGCGTGCCGTTCAATGGCAAGCAGGGCGTTCTGTTCGGTCATGCCGTGGCCGTTGTCCTGCACCTCGATAAGCCGCCGCCCCGCCGCCACCAGCCGCACGGACACGCGCGTCGCCCCTGCGTCCAGCGCGTTCTCCACCAGCTCCTTCACGACGGACGCCGGGCGCTCCACCACCTCGCCGGCGGCGATCTTGTTCGCCACTTCGTCGGGCAATACGCGCACCGGCGCTATGGTTCGGGACTCGCTCATGACATTCGTTCCTGGTTGCAACCACGATATGCGTTATTGTAATGGATAGAGGCAGCCGTTGTCACAAGAGGGGGCGGCGCAAAGGGTGTTGACGTTTGCTGCCCAAGGCAGACATAAACCGCAACGCTGCGTCTTTACTCACAGGCTGCAATGGGGGTTATCAAGAAAAATGTGTGGTTATTTCTTGCTAGAACATACCATAGGGATCAAGGTCTATTTTCAGCTTCACCTGGTTACCGGGACACGCGGTTGTGAACGCGTCGCGCACGGCGCGGGCCACCGCATTGATGCGGGCTGCGCTACGCGACATAATGGCGAAATTCCAGCGGTACATTTTTTTTACGCGCCGTATGCTGGCGGGCGCGGGTCCCAGCAACGCCAGGCCCTTGTAATCAAGCGCTTCGATTTGCTCGCAGGCGATGCGCCGCAACCGCATACTTTCCCGTTGAGCCCGTATGGGATCGCCGGATTCAATCATGAAGTTGACCATGCGCCGGAACGGCGGATAACCGGCGTCGCGCCGATAAGCGATCTCTTGTTTGTAGAATCCTTCGTAGTCGTGGGCGGCCGCCGCCTGGATGGCGTAATGTTTGGGGCGATAGGTTTGAATAAAGACCTGCCCGGGACGGTCGCCGCGTCCGGCGCGTCCGGACACCTGGGTAAGCAATTGAAAGGCCTGTTCGGCGGCGCGGAAATCGGGCAACGTCAAGCCGGCGTCCGCGTTAATCACGCCCACCAGCGTTACGCCGGGATAATCATGGCCCTTGGCGAGCATTTGTGTGCCAATCAGAATGTCTATCTGTCCGTTCGCGAACCTTCCGAGAATTTTCGCGTGGCCGCCTTTGCCCGAGGTGGTATCGGCGTCCATACGCTCCACCCGCGCGTCGGAAAAGGTGCGCAACAGGTAATCCTCCGCCTTTTGTGTCCCCAGCCCCAGATAAATGAGCGGGTTGAACCCGCAATGATCGCACACTTCGGGCTTGGATCGGGTTGCGCTGCAATAGTGGCAACGCAACACACTGCCGGCGCTGTGATAGGTAAGGCTGACCTGGCAATCCTCGCATTGCGCCACCCAGCCGCACAGGGGACACAACACCACCGGCGCGAAACCGCGCCGATTCAACAGCAGGATCACCTGTTCCTTCGCCGCGACCCGCTGACGGACAGCCTCCTCAAGGATGGGCGACAACACCAGCTGTCCGGGATTCTCTATCTGTTCGCGACGCATATCTATTAACGTGACCTCGGGCAACACACCGTTAGTAGCCCGCTGCAACAGTTCCAGGCGCACAGATTTTTCCGACTCCGAATTGTAGTACGACTCCACCGACGGCGTGGCGGAACCAAGCACGCACACGGCGTTATTCTTACGCGCGCGCACAATGGCAACGTCCCGCGCATGATAGCGCGGCGTTTCATTCTGTTTGTACGAGTTGTCGTGCTCCTCGTCCACCACGATGATGCCCACATCCGGCAGCGGCGCAAAGACCGCCGAACGCGCCCCCACCACAATGCGCACCTTGCCCTCGTGCGCGCGGCGCCAGGCGTCGTAGCGCTCGCCGTCGCTCAAGCCGCTGTGCAACACAGCAATGTCCTGTTGGAACCGGGCGTAAAAGCGACCCACGGTTTGCGGCGTTAACGATATTTCGGGCACCAGCATGATCGCGTCCCGACCCTGCGCCAACGCCGCCTCTATTATTTGCAGGTATACTTCCGTCTTGCCGGAGCCTGTGATGCCGCGCAGGAGAAATGTGCGGTAGCGCCGTTCTGCAAGTGTATTGCACACCGCCGTGTAAGTGGCCTGCTGCTGCGAGTTCAATTCGTGTTTCGCCAGCGCGAGCGCGTCCTCAGTCATATCCGGAACCCGGTACAGTTCCGACTCGAAGCAGTGAATCAGCCCCTTGGCTTCCAGCGCGCGCAACACGCTCCTGTTAATGTTGTGCCGCCCATAAAGCGTTGTGGCGGCGCACTCGTGTTCGCTGTGCAACATATCCAGATAAACGGCAGCCTGGCGCGGCGCGCGGCGTTGCATAACCATCAACGCCTCTGCATCAGGTGTCGCGTCCAGGTTCAGACGCACCCGTGTCTCCTTCAAAATGGATTCGCCCCCGTCGCGGAAGACGCGTTCCGAACGCAGAATACCGCGTTTTACCAGCGCGGTTAATGTATTGCTCAGCGCCTGGCCGCCGCCGACTTTCGCCAGCTGTCCGGCGGTCAACGGCCCGCGCGCGTGAAGCGCGGCAATAATGCGCCGCTGTCGCTCGCTGAATCGTCCCGTGCCCAGCGCCGCCTCCACAAGATGGTAGCGGATGCGCGGCCTGGTTTTCAGCGCGGCGGGCAACGCGCAGGCCAACGCTTCACCCCAGGAACAGCAATAGTATTCGGAAACCCACTTGCACAGCCGCAACATGGCCTCGTCGAATATGGGCCTGTCATCCGGCAAATCAATAATGGGGCGCACCGCTTCACGCGCGCATTCCGCTGATACGCCTACGATAACGCCCAGTGTTACGCGGGACTGCACCGGCGCCAGCGCGCGCATGCCCACCGCCGCCCGGTCGCGCAACGACTCGGGAACGGCATAGGTCAGCGTCATGTCCAGCGCCAGCGGCAACGCCAATTCCACATAGCGCGTTTCTGCGTTGTCTTTTTGCACGGGGAAACTGCCTCGGGCAACGCGGCAAGAACGCCGCGTCTACATTGGCACAGAGATTCTTTCTAACGAAATGGTGGAAGATTGTACATTGTCGCCGCGGGTTGCGCTCTGCTCCACCCACCCAACAGGCTAACTTCTCCAGGGGCGGTCGCGTTGGGCGGTCAACGCCAGCGCATCCTTGGTAATTTCTACGTCCTCGGCAATCTCGAAGTCGAACATGCCCACAAGGATATGGTCGGCGCCGTGGTCAAAGGCGTAATGAAACGCGTCGTCAGGCGGGATGGCGCCCGCCGCCATAATCTTGAACGCTATCCAGGGCTTATCCGCAGCCGCCATGACGCGGACGGTCTCCTCCGGTTCGCGACACCAGTAACCGGGGATTTCCGCGTGAGGCCCGGTCAACTGTTCCTGCCTGGGGCCGGTGGGATAGCGGTGGTGATGAAAGGTCTTGATATAAAAGTCTGCCGGTATGTCGCGCTCCTCGCACAAGCGTATGACATTGAGATCATGCGCGCCCACGCCTGACGGTACGCCGTGGTCGTGCGCAATGGCAACGGCCGCGGCAATGTCGTCGGCCTTGTCCTGTTCGGCAAGACGGTCGGCGGTCACGCCCCACAAGTAGATGGCTTCGCATCCTTCCGCAACCAAATCATGCACCTGCTTCTCGTAGGCGGCCCGGTCCTGGTCAACCTGCGCGGTGGGACACACAATCCATTGCATTTTGCCGCCTTGTTCCTTGCGGTACTTCACCAACAGATCGATCACATGCGGCACGGTATGCACCACCAGCGTATTCACGCCGTGCCGTTCGGCCAGTTCCAGCGTCTCCACAATCTTTTCGTCCGTGTTGTAATGAGCGGTCAGCGTGTACACATATTTCAAATCGCGACTGTGCGTGTAATGGGTCAACAGGTTGCCGCCCAGCAGCAAGCGGCTGATCTCCACCCCGCCGATAGTGCCGCAGGACAACGGCGATATTTCGTTGGGAACCGGTGTTGCATCCGTGGCGCCGAAAGCGTTGCGCGTTGTCAGCGACGACGCTACCGGCGCGGCCAGGGCCGTTTTCATAAACATGCGGCGATCCATGGGATTCATGTCTATATCTCCTTGTCTTGAGACGGTTTGTCACCGTTTATAGTATAGCAAACAACGACCGGAATCAACGCGGATATCATCGCGCGCAAAAGCCCGAGGTGATTACAGCATCGCTCATGCGCTACCATAGATGAAACTTCCCTTGTAAAGCATGGTGATAGAGAGAGGCGACGACGACGTTTACACTGATGTAGTTTTCAAGATTCGACCAACGCGCATTTCCCGAGAATAACAAAAACCGATGAAATACCAGATACAACCCAAGAGCATGGTAGGGCACGCGGCGCTTGCGACCCTTCTCTTTACGTGTTGCATTGGCTGCGCGCGCCTTGGCGACCGGCTTGAACCGCTGCCGCTGCCGCCTGGCGCGCCACATGTAACGAGCATCCTCGACAGCATAGCCGAAAACGAAGCGGCATTGATCTCTTTCCAGGCCACTGGAACCGCCATCATTCAAGTGCCCGAAGTGGAGGCGACACAAATATCGCGGGAAAGTGTGTTGCATTTTCGCTATCCCGACAACCTTTATGTAATTGGGCGGCGCTATGGAACGCGCATCATAGAACTCGTCTACGCTGACGACGCATTTCTACTGGAATTCCCCACCCGTCGCGAATACTGCCTGCGCCTGGCCGTTGAAGAGTTCGCCACACTCAGCTCGGCGGATATCGTGCGCGAAATGTTTACGCCGGAGCCCTGGGCGGCCTTGTCGGAGGACTTGACGCGCATTACCGACTACGATGAAACAACGCAGACCGCCGCCATCGAGATATGGACGCGCGACCCGCGCTTGCGGCTCAGGCGCACACTGCTTGCGCAGGGCGCGCCGTGGGTCATCCTCGAGAGCCAATTGTTGGACCGCCACGGCGCCGTAATCGCGCACACTGTCAAGCGCGACTATCACGAACAGGAGGGGATTCGATATCCCACTGAAATCGAGTCCACGCTGCCAGGCGAGGATGCCTGGATGCGCTTTATCATGCGTCGGGTAAACGTCAACGCCCCGGTCGAGGACGCCGTTTTTGACGTGCTTGATCGCGCCCAGACCCTCGAACAACGCGGGTTTCAGCGGGTGGATATTTTCGCGGGCGAAGGCCCGACAATAGAAGACATGGAAATTGGGGAGTAAATAACCATACCATATACACGCGCCAGTGAGCGCCTCGTGCGCTGGCGTCTGCGCTAAGGTATGTTGTTCACACGTTAGCGTGCCGGTATTATAGTATGTTATTCACGCGTTAGCGTGCCGGTATTATAGTATGTTGTTCACGCTTTAGCGTGCCGGGACAACACATAAGCCCGTGGCAATAAATGCACTCCGGCACACTAACGCGTGAACAACATACCAGCTTCCATTGGTTATGACGGTCTGAATGCACTTGGCCGTGAACCAGGCTACAACGTTGTCAGGAAAGCCCCTTAATTATGTTGGATATAAACACCTCGAGCCGCACGGAACAACGCAAATTTGGATTGGTAATGGCGGCAGCAATTGTCGTGCTGGGCTTGATTCGCTACGCCTTTCACGGGTTCGCGCAATTTCCCATGTATTTTTTTGCCGTGGCCGGCGTATTCGCCTTTTTCGGGCTTGTGTGGCCGGGCGCTTTGAAACCGGTTTTTATCGTCTGGATCAAGTTTGCCCTTGTGCTCAACTGGATAGTCACGCACCTGATGTTAACCATCATCTATTGGGCGATTATTATTCCCATGTGTATTGCCATGCGCCTGTTCAGCGATGACCCGTTGAAGCGCAAATGGTTGCCCCACGACACCTCGTATTGGGAGGCGCCCGAAGAACAGCCGGAAGAGTTTGAGCGTTGGCGCAACCAGTTCTGATACCGTTTCCTACGTTCCTTTTCCGGGCTGTGACGGCGCAAACCATTCGCTGATAAGCGCCGCGGTTTCCGCTGGTTTTTCCTGGGGAATGAAATGGCCCGTATCGGGCAGGGTAACCAGCCGCGCATTGGGCAGGTGGCTGTGCTGATGATGGGCGTGCTCGACCATGTAGCTGTTCGCGCCGGTGATCACCAGCGCTTCGGCGCGCATCTCGCCGAGCCGGTCGTACAGATTAACGACGCCCCCGTATTCGTATACCCATGCCTCTATCTCGCCGGGACATTTCAACGCAACCGCCCCGTCAGCGTTTTCGGAAAAAGCGTGGGCGATGTAAGCGTCGAGCGCCTCGGGCGTCCACTGTTCCATGGGCGGCTTGTTGCCGAGCCGTTGTCGCGCCGCCATGCGCGACTCAAAACAATGGCGCCGTCGGCGCGAGCGTTCGGCCAGGGGCAATGCTGTGGGAAAAAATTCGGGCGGCGCGATGATGGCGTCTATAAGCGCCACCCGCGAAAACAGGCCGGGCCGCATCAACTCGGCGAGCACAATGGCAGACGCGCCGCCGGAATGTCCCACCGCATACGCGCCCTCGGGCAGCTGAAACGCGTCCACAACGGCGAGCACATCCGCCGCGAAACCGCGCCAGGTATATTCCGCCGCCATGCGCGGCTTGTCGGAATCGCCGTGACCGCGCGCGTCCGGCGCGAGGATACGGTTCGGGATAGTCAGCCGCGCCGCCACGGGGTCCCACACCCGCGCGCAAACGCCCGTGCAATGGCAAAACAGAATGGGCGGCTCTTCGCCGGGGTAGTCATGCACCGTCAGTGAAAGGTTGGTTCCTTGCAACCGCCGCATATCTGGTTGCGTTGGGCGCCGGGCCGTCATGGGCGCCCCGGTTACACGACTGCCGGCGCAAAACCCAGCGCTTCGACAATCTTTTCTTCGCACGGCTCCACCGTGCAAGGCTGCGACGCGACGGCAATGGCGTTGTCGGGGTCCTTCAATCCGTGGCCGGTGAGAATGCACACAACACGGATGCGGTCGCCCACGCGCGGCTCGAGCGCGTCAAAGAATCCTTCGCCGGCCATCTTCGCCAGTCCGGCAATACTGGCCGCGCTGGCGGGTTCGCAGAACACCCCCTCCGTGCGCGCCAGCAGGGTATAGGCGTCTCGTATTTCATCGTCCGTAACCATGTCAATAAGGCCGCCGGACTCGTCGCGCGCCGCTTCCGCCGTCCGCCAGCTCGCCGGGTTGCCAATGCGGATGGCCGTGGCGAAGGTGTGCGGCTCGGTCACCGGATGCCCCAGCACGATGGGCGCCGAGCCCGCCGCCTGAAACCCGAGCATCCGCGGCAACCCATCGCTCTTGCCGACGGCGTGATATTCCTTGTACCCTTTCCAGTAAGCGGTGATGTTGCCGGCGTTGCCCACGGGCATGGCCTGAAAATCAGGCGCGGTCCCGTCAAAGTCGTCCAATATCTCGAAGGCGCCGGTCTTCTGGCCCTCGATGCGATAGGGATTGATGGAATTCACGAGCGCGATCGGAAAGTTCTCGCACAGCTGCCGCACCAGGGTCAAGGCCTCGTCAAAATTCCCTTGTATCTGGAGTACCTGCGCGCCATGAATCATGGCCTGCGAAAGTTTGCCCAGCGCAATCTTCCCCTGGGGGATCAACACGACGCATTTGATGCCCGCCCGCGCGGCATAAGCCGCCGCCGACGCCGAGGTGTTCCCCGTGGACGCGCACATCACCATTTCATAGTCTTCCTCTACCGCGCGCGTGATGGCCATGGTCATGCCCCGGTCCTTGAACGAACCGGTGGGGTTCAGGCCCTCATACTTGAGGTACACCTCGAGGCGCGGGTGCAACGTCGCGCTCAAACGGTAAGCGGGAATCAACGGCGTGGACCCCTCATTCAAGGTGATAACGCATGTATCATCGGAAACGGGAAGGTATTCACGATAGCGTTCAATGATGCCGGGGTTGTTCATGCGGCAGCCTTTCCTCTTACAACGCACGCAACATCTGCGTGGCTTCGGTGATGAAATCCAACTGGTCTATTTCCGCCAATGCCGCTGTCACGCCCGATTCTATGGTGGCGTGCGTCATCAGAATAATATGCACCGGTTCCCCCGCTTCCTGGTCTTTCTGGATGCACGACGCGATACTGACTCCGTGTTTCCCGAGAACGGCGCATATTTCGCCCAGTACGCCGGGATGGTCCTCAGCGGTCAGACGCAGGTAATAGCGCCCTTCAAGCAGTCCAATATCGCGCAGTTCCATCTGGTGTGCGTAGAAGAACGGCGGCGCCGCCGCGCCATCGCCCCGTCGCGCAATATCCACAATGTCCGCCACAACCGCGCTGGCCGTGGGCATGCGTCCCGCGCCGCGACCGTAGTACAACGTGGCGTCCGCGCAATCGCTTTGCACATGCACCGCGTTGAACTCGTTGCGCACCGAGGCAAGCAGATGCGTTTCGGGCACCAGCGTCGGATGTACACGGGCCTCGATATCGCCCTCCACTTTGCGGATAATCGCGAGCAGCTTGATAAGATAGCCCATCTCCCGTGCGCAAACCACATCAAGATGGGTGATTGCCGTAATGCCTTCCACAGGGATGGCGTCAAGGGAGACGCGCGTACTGTAAGCCAACGACGCCAATATCTGGCACTTGTGCGCCGTGTC
>SLFT01000290.1 GCA_007124105.1 Candidatus Hydrogenedentota bacterium
AAGGGACGCTGTTCTATCCCCCGCCGAATACAAGAAAATCTACAATGACCGATTGATGGAACCGGTCCGCGCGCGAATCGCCCAACTGGATTCAGACGAGAAGACCATTGACGATTTTACGGTGCGCGGCGTCCTTCATTTTCTGGAATTGATTTCCAGGCAAGGGGTGTCCATGTACGTATTCAGCGGCACCGACCGCGACGACGTTCGCAACGAGGCGGCGCGGCTTGGCGTAGCGCCGTATTTCGAGGAAATCTGGGGCGCGCTGCCAAGCGTTGAGGACTATTCGAAGGAAAAAATCATCCGCGAGATCATTGCCGAGCATCATCTTGAAGGACCGCAAGTGCTTGCTATTGGCGACGGGCCGGTAGAGTTGCGCAACGTCAAGGAAGCGGGCGGCATCGCGTTGGGCGTGGCCTCGGACGAGGTGCATGGCAGCGGCTGGGACGCCTCCAAACGCCAACGCCTCTTGCGCGCCGGCGCAGATATCCTTGTCCCGGATTTCACGGAAGCCGATGCACTCATAAACTACCTGTTCCCCTGAACGCGCAGGCCGATGCGCCACTGGCAGCGACAGACCTTTTTTGTAACTGTTTAGCATGACGTCATTAAGATCAAAACAGTCCACTTTTGAGGTCTGTTGGTAGACGGTTACGTTTTTCCTTTATAATACACGTCCTTATTGGCGTTGGAATTGGCAGGCTTTAACCGCAACCCATTCGAGGCAGCATGAAAAACGATAACGATATTGCAGAAGGTCTTTCATTTGATGATGTGCTCCTGGTGCCCGCCCGCTCGGAGTGGGCGCCGCGCGATGTGAACCTGACCACACGCCTTACCCGTTCTCTGCCTTTGAATATGCCCCTGCTCAGCGCCGCCATGGATACGGTGACCGAATCGCGCCTGGCTATTGCAATTGCGCAGGAGGGCGGCATCGGCATTATACATAAGAATATGACCGTTGAGGAACAGGCCGAGGAGGTGGACCGGGTCAAGCGTTCACAGGCGGGCATCATTACCCACCCCTTCACGTTAACGCCTGATCAGAAACTGCGCGACGCCGAAGCGTTGATGGCGCGATACCATATTTCCGGCGTACCCATTACAGACGCCGCAGGCAATCTGCTTGGGATTCTGACCAATCGCGATCTCCGTTTCGAGGAAGACCTTGATGTGCCCGTGACCACTATCATGACCCCGCGCGAGCGATTGGTGACGGTGCCGCCTGGCACAAGCATGGAAGAGGCAAAACGGCTGCTTCACAAACACCGCATCGAGAAACTGCCTATTGTTGATGAGCGCTATAAACTGGTCGGCTTGCTAACCATTAAGGACATCATGAAGGCCCGCGATTTTCCCGCGCGGAGCACCGACCGCATGGGGCGGCTTCGTGTCGGCGCCGCGCTGGGCGTTGGAGAGGGCGAGATTCACCGGGCTGACGCGCTGTTGGCTGCGGGCGCGGATGTGTTGGTGGTGGATTCAGCGCACGGCCACAGCGCGCTGGTCATCGAGACAGTGCAACAGCTGAAACAAGCCTTCCCCGAGGCGCAGGTAATCGCGGGCAATGTGGTGACCGCCACCGGCGCGCATGATCTCATAGAAGCGGGCGCGGACGCCGTAAAGGTGGGCGTTGGCCCTGGCGCCATCTGCACAACGCGCGTTATCGCAGGCGTTGGCGTACCGCAGCTGACGGCTATCATGAACGTCGCGGCCGTATGCCGCGAGGCGGACGTACCCGTTATCGCCGACGGCGGCGTCAAATACTCGGGCGACATCGCAAAAGCCATTGCGGCGGGCGCTTCCACTGTCATGATTGGAAGTCTGTTCGCGGGCACCGAGGAAAGCCCCGGCGAAAAAGTATTGTATGAAGGACGCACCTATAAACTGGTGCGCGGCATGGGTTCGGTAAAAGCCATGCAACAAGGCAGCCGAACACGATATATGCAATTTGAATCCGAGGCGGCAAAGTTGGTGCCCGAAGGCATTGAAGGGCGCGTGCCTTATCGCGGCAACCTGTCCAGCTATGTGTTTCAACTGATGGGCGGCCTGCGCGCATCTATGGGCTATTGTGGCTGCCCGGATATTGCGACGATGCAGCGCCAGGCCCGTTTCGTCCGGATGACCGCCGCCGGATTGCGCGAAAGCCATCCCCATGATGTAACCATTATCGAAGACGCGCCCAATTACCAAATACCGGGATAAGCGTTGAAAAAAGGAATCTCCCATGCAGGGTATTCGTCAACCCATTGTCGTGCTGGATTTCGGCGCGCAATACAGTAAACTGATCGCGCGGCGTGTGCGTGAATTGCGCGCTTACAGCGTAATCACCCCGTATAATCTGACTGCCCGTGAATTGCGTGAGATGGCGCCCGCGGGCATCATTATGAGCGGCGGCCCCGCAAGCGTGCATCAGCCGGGCGCACCCATGCCTGACCCGGAATTATTCGATCTGGGCATACCGATATTGGGGATATGTTATGGCGCTCAGTTGTTTGCCCATTGCCTGGGCGGCGTTGTGGCGCGCGCGGAACGTCGCGAATACGGCATTGCGCACCTCGCGCATAACGGCAACTCGCCCTTTCTACAGGGGATGGGCTCCTCTACCCAGGTATGGATGAGCCACGGCGATCGCGTCGAGGAACTGCCGCCGGGATTCGT
>SLFT01000121.1 GCA_007124105.1 Candidatus Hydrogenedentota bacterium
CAGGAAGTCTGAAATGAGGAAACTCGAGATTTGTGTCCCGATAACCGGGCTTGCTATGATGCCTTATCTTGGGTATTTCACCAGGTTTCGTCGTGAGCCTGCGAAGATTGCGTCAGGTCAGGTGCTTTGCGCAGGCCGCTGGCTGGCAGCGTGTCGGAACACGTCGAAGTCGGCGGGCAAGCAAAGCGCCTGAGATGGCGTAAGATTCGCAGGCGCAACAGAAATCTGGTGAAATATCCGGGTTAGGGCGCCGCCGTGTACTCAATGTTGCTGGACGAAATGCGCAGATAGCGTCCGGTCTGTTTTCATGCGGCATCTTTCCATCCCGTCAATATGGTCAATATGGTCAATACGGTCCTTCTGAGGCGGCATCACCTGTTTGGTAAAATAGTGCCGCTCCCAATTCCGAAAAATCGCCTCAAACCACAGCCGGGCTCAGGAACACTGACCCTATTGAAAACCTCGATGAAACCCTCGATACCAACGCACTGGTCTGGTTGCCGATCATCCTTGGATGAAGGTCAAGGGTCTCATTACCCCTATCCTTTGCTGTCGGATGGAGCAATTGAGACGTCTGCTGAAATACTCCCGCGAGGACATTCTGAAAGCCGTGAACAAACTGACGGCCATGCCAGCGTAGAACATGTTATACTAACCCGGACATTTCACCAGGTTTCTGTTGCGCCTGCGAATCTTACGCCATCTCAAGCACTTTGCTTGGCCGCCGACTTCGACGTGTCTCGACACGCTGTCAGCCGGCGGCCAGCGCAAAGCACTTGATCTGACACAATCTTCGCAGGCTCACGACGAGACCTGGTGAAATATCCGGGCTAACGGCATCGATTGAAGGTAAAGTTATGCGCGTAGATAATATTCATGAAACTGCCGCATCGGTAACACATGTGACACAACGTAATCGTTGGAAAAATGCGGCCATGTTCGGCGTGGCGACAGCGCTTTGTGTTGCTGCAGTTGCTGGAGTTGTTGGGCTGGGTAGATATCGCGAGGCCGCGCGCGATACTGCCGCAGCCGCGGCCCTGCAACAGGTGTATCTTGTCATGAACCAATATGCGGCAACGCAACGTTACGAGATGTACCCGCCCGCAGCGCCCTTTCCGGATGTGTGGACGCCGGATTTAAGGGTATTGTACCCGACCTACCTGAAGGAACCGGATATCCTGGTCAGTCCTTTGTTGCCCAATGCGCGGACGTTGCGGCGCGCGTTGCGCGCGGCCCTTGACGCAGACCCGCCCGACTGGGAAACGGCGCATCGGATTGCCGCGCAAAGCGTCCTTTACACAGGCGTCGCCCTCGAGCTTGAGGCGGACCTTGAGCGCTTCATTGCGGCGGGCATGCCAAAGGATGAAGCGTCCCTTCCCGTTGACGTACAGCCGCTGTATCGCCTGCGATCGGGCATTATCCGCTTTTTCATTCGGGACCAGCGCGGTCCGCAGGTACAGCTGCCGGCAACCGAAGAACAGCCAGCCTTTCTTATGGAGCAACCCGCGCTAAGGAACAAACGCAGGGCGGACCGGTTGCTGGCTGTTCTTGAGCCTGGCGTCATTGTTTCCATTAACTGGGGCGATCGTTTCCCCGCCCTGGACTCTGTGGCGCAAGCGTTTCCGCCGCCCGCGCTCTGAATCATGGCGCTTCGTTGCCGCGCGCATCAGCGGCCTGTCTGCGTCCTGTTTCAAAAATCAAATCGAACATTTCGCCGAAAGTTTGTTCGTCCTGGGGGCCCATGTATGCGTCCATCTCGCCGCGCAACCGTTCAATCTCCTCGTTGCGGTCATCAAGGGCATAGAGTTTCACCAGCCGCTGAATGGCCGATACCGGCGGAATGCCGGTTTTACCTGTCATTCCAAGTTCAATGACCTCTTTATAAAGGGCTTCGGCCTTTTCTATCTGGCCGTCCCTGGCGGCAACGTCCGCAAGCTGCTCCTTCAAACGCGCGGCATTCTCGACATGTCTTCTTCCGCGCGTTTCGCTTGATTTCAAGGTATCTTGAAGCAGCGCTTCAGCCTCGGCGCTCCGCCCCTGCTGTTCAATGACGTGGGCAAGTCCCTGAACGCTTTGGGGGTGTGGCGCAATATCAAGTATCCGCCACTGCGCTGTTTCGGCGTCCTCATAACGTTCCTGTTGCTTATAGATGGCGGCCAGCGCCCGAAGCGGCTCGAGCGCATCGTCATGGTACGGACCGCGGGCCGCTTCAGTAATCCCCAGGCTGCGCAGATACAAGGCTTCCGCGTCCTGGTAGTTTTGGGCGCGCCGGTGAATCTCGGCAAGGGTATGCAGCATGGGCCGCAACGACGGGTGCTCATCGCCAAGGCGCGCGGCGCGAATTTCAAGAACGCATTCAAAATAGGGAAGCGCCGACAGGGGTCGAAAAAAAGCGTTATACAGATCGCCCAACCGTTTGTAGGACGCTTCGAGGTCGGGGTCCTCATCGGGCAGCGCCTTTTCCCAGAGGGCGAGGGCGCGCCGATAACAGCGTTCCGCCGTGCCAAGTCTGTATTCAAGGCGGGTCACCATGCTTTGATCGGAGGCCCGGGCGATGCGCTCAAGAAGCGGCGCCAACGCCGCGTCGTCCGGACCTAGTGTCGCCTCCTTCGCCTTGAGTTCCTTGCGCAATGTTTGCAACGAATCCGGGTAGGACGGCGCATAGATTCTACCCGGTTCAATGGTCGCATGGTAAGCGCTCACATGTATGGGGGATAGTTTGCGCGTCACACGCCACCGGGCAATCGGCGCGCTGAACACGGCAAAGACAAGCATTGCCGCGGCCAACGCCATGGTTCCCGCTAAGATCACATACCGCATCGCATCTTGTCCGTAACACCCACATACCGCAATTCGCGCCATGGGCTGTTGCAAAAAAAGCGTCCGTTTACCGCTATAGTATACACGCTTTAACCCGGACATGTCACCGCACACATTGCGGCGAAACAATGGGAACGTCAATACGTGGGGGCCAGGAGCGCGGGAATGTCCGCATTATCCCGCCGCTTCGCGTTCGCCGATGACCGGGGGATCGGCCTTGAACGATTTTACGCAGCGCGCAATCAGGCTGCGCGGGTCGTCGTCGAAGAAAATGCGGCTGCCCGTCGGTTTTTCGATAACCGGCAGAAAGTCGTTCACATGATCGGCCACGCCGCCCGTGCCGGTGAGGATGCCAAGCATCCGGCCTTCGTCATAGGCGATGGCGAATTCGCCGAGCGTACCCGAGCGCCCCCCCACTATCACCACCACATCGCAGCTGCGCACACCCACAATCTCACGGCCCATCAATCCCGCCCCAGTGAAAATCATGACGTCAATATTGTCCGTCGGACTGGCGTAACGTTCCACATGCTCCTGAATGCTGAGCGCGGGCGAGACGCCGATGGTCAGCCCGCCATTTTCTTTGCAGCCCATGACCGCCGCGTGCGGCAGCCCGGGACAGCCGCCGGTCAAGATGGCGCAGCCTTCGTCGGCAATGGCGCGTCCCAGTTCCTTGCAGCGTTCCAGAATCTCCGGGTTCATCTTGCCGCCTGCCGAGCCCATAACGCCAATTTTAATTAGTCCGCAATGCATCATTGTTGTTTCCTTTTTCTGGTACTGCTTTTTTTCTCGTGGTATTCCGCGAGCAGCGCCCGCGCGTGCTTCAAGCTGACCGCCGAAACGGAACCGTCCAGCAGTCGCGCTAATTCCTGTTCTCGTTCTTCGCCCGCCACCAGGGAAATTCGCGTACCCGAGCGCCCGGACGCTGTTGTTTTCATGACCACATAATGAGCGCGCGACGGTGCGGCAATTTGCGCCAGATGCGTAATGCACAACACCTGTCGCTGTTTGCCCAGCAATTGCATTTTCTCGGCGACCCGCCGAGCCGTTGCGCCGCCTATGCCGGTGTCTATCTCGTCAAAAATAAGGGTGGACACGGGGTCTTGCGCCGCGAACACCGTTTTCAGGGCCAGCATAATGCGCGAGATTTCGCCGCCCGACGCTACCTGACGCAACGGCTTCGGCGGCTCGCCCTTATTGGCGGCAAGCATGAAGGCGACTTTGTCAATACCGGTGGCGCATAAAGCGGCTTCTTCGATACTGGTGGCGAAGCGCGCCCCGCGCATGTCCAATGATTGCAACGTTTTCAGTATCTGCGCGTCCATTCTGGCGGCCCCATCTTTGCGCTGGCGCGACAGCGCCGCCGCTTTTTGATCGGCTTCCGCAAGCAACGCCTCACGTTCTTGCTGCAACGCCGTCAACCTGGCGTCGCGGTTGTCGTAGCCCGACAGCCGTTGCGCCGCTTCTTCACAATAGGCGAGGATATCCGGGATGGTCTCTCCGTATTTCCGTTTCAAATCGCCGATTGCCGCCAGTCGCGCGTTTACCGTGTCCAGTTCGTCCGCGTCGAACTCCATGCGGCTGGTATAACCGCGCAGCTCTTCCGCTACATCCTCGATACCGGCGCGGGCTTCAGTCGCTTGCGCCCGTAGCGCGGAAAAGGCCGGATCAATGTCCTCGAGTTCCTCCAATGCGGTCAGCGCGGCGTCTATCGCGTCAATGGCCGCCGTTTCATCGGAATCGTACAACGCGCCATAAGCGGTGTTCGCGAGCGTATAAATATTCTCCGCGTGGGTGATAAGGTGTTGTCGCTCGCGCAACGCTTCTTCTTCGCCGGGTTCGAGATTCGCCGCGTCAATTTCCGCAATCTCATATCGTAAAAAATCGGCCTGACGGGCCCGGTCGCGGTCGTCCGCTTCCAGCGTTTCGATCTCGCGATGCAGCTTGTTCAAACGCGACACGCACGACGCCACCTCGCGGGCAGCGTCGTCCGCGCCTGCGTAAGCGTCCAGCAATGCCAGCTGACACGCCGAGCGCAGCAATGACTGGTGCTCATGCTGTCCGTGTAAATCAACCAGTTCATCGCCGATAGCGGCCAACGCGGCAATGGTGACAAGTTTGCCGTTGACCTGGGCCCGGCTGCGCCCGTCAGCGGCAACCGTGCGCGACAGAATCAGCATGTCGTCTTCCAGGGAAATATCGCTGTCGGCCAGCAGCTGCGACAGCGGCGGCGACGGCGCAGCCACACGGAATACCGCTTCCACGGACGCGCGATCAGCCCCTGATCGCACCGCGTCCGCCGACGCACGCGCGCCCAGCGCAAGCCCCAGCGCGCCCACAACAATGGATTTGCCGGCGCCCGTCTCGCCGGTGATCACATTGAGCCCCGGCTGAAACTCCACATCCAGCGCGTCTATCAGCGCGTAATCGCGTATATGAACAACTTCAAGCATAATACCCGAAAAATAGCGTCGGTAACCTGCGGGCGAACAAGCCCACTTCCACTAGGCGATATTGTATCACAGCTGCCTGGTTCGCTCCATTACGGCATAAACCGCAACATCTGGGGTTGTCATGTACCTGACGGACTAAATAGCTGCGCCGTGGATAACGAGAAATGGTTATGCATACCGACCGTTCCTTTACACGGGTTCTCGAAAGGGGACGCTTGCAAAAGCAGAGCCCCCGACGCCGTAGAAAGGCGCCGGGGGCTGCGTCGGAAATGCGCTGAATATTAGCAACAGCGCTAGAAAGAAATCTCCGTCTCAATAAACAGGTAATCATAGTCGTCGCGGCGGTTGCCGCCAAGCGGAGCAAGCCCGTTCAATACAAAGGGGTTCCGTTCAAGCCCGCGTTTGCCGAAGAAATGCGCGTACCCGGCGCGGAACACCAGGTCTTCGCTGTAATGGTAATCGGCGTAAATGCCCAGTTCAAAGCCCAGCGTTCGGCTTGCGCGGTCGCGCCAGAACCAGAAACCGATATCCCGGGCGCGTTCATCCACCTGGAAATAGGCGCCCACCAGCTGTAACTCCAACGCTTCGGTCGGCATGGCGTCCAGCCCCAGCGCGTAATAGAACAGGTTGGACTCGTCCGTGTTCGCCAGAAACTCCGTATATTCCCAGTTCGAGAACAGACGGTTAAAGGGAAGCACACGATCGTTGGTGCGCCAGCTGTAATGTTTTGGATTGCCGCCGCCAAAATACGCGAAACGGCCGAACACTCGGGGCTGCCACACGACATCGAAACTGTAGCCCAGTTCAATGTTCACGCCGAAGTCGCTGTAGTCAATGTCCGCTTCGCCAAAGCCCAATGGACATGCCGAAGGCCGGCCATAAACGTTGCCAAACTGATACGCGCCCTCCACATCGAAATCAAAGCCGCCAACGACGCCCGCGCCGCGCAGTCCGATTGTATGCAAATCAACGCGATCGCCCAGCGCCACGCCGTCGTCGCGCAAAAACATCCAATAGGCGTCCAGGACGACGTCTTCGATGCCGAGATAACTGAAGTAGGTCATATAGAAATCGGTGTCCCCATCCAGAAAATTGCCATAGGTCTCGGCCAGCTTTGCGGCTACCGCGTCTAAGGTGAACAGCTCGTGGTTGTAAGACAGGCGCAGTGCGTCAAAGGAAAGACCGCGAAATTCTGCCGCGGCGTCATTGACGCCGACAAGCCATTCGCTGCCGAAACTGAGTTCCTGGCGACCAACCCGCAAGCTCAGCGGCGTGTCCCACAGATTGCGCGCTTCAATATAGCCCTGGTAGAGGTCCACTGTGTTGTCGTTGGTGGCGCGCAAATCTGCGCCGGTCAGATAATTGGAACGAAAGCCTTCGCCCCAATCGTTGAAATAATCGAACTCAATAAAGGCGGAAACGTCGTTTGTAAAATCCGCTTTTACCCCTAATCGGGTGCGCTGCTCTACCCAACTCGTCCTGCCAAGACTGTCCATGCTGTAGTAGTTGCCGCGAATACGGATAGAACCGCCAACTTCGACATTCTGCAGTTCGGCGTAGCCAGTGAGGGCGACGCAGACAACCAGCGCAACAAATAGCACTTTCTTTTGCAACATACTTTTTCTCCTTTAATTACATGTAAAAGTAAATATAACCTGTACATCATGCGGAACAGTCCTATTAACCGTTCACACCCTGATATTGCAGAACACCACACTGACATGCGCCTCCGGGGTTGTGTTGTCGCATACCTCCTTTCTTCCGGGCGTATAAGCACATGCCATGATGATGCAACCGATGCAGTCAAAATGAATATACATCACAATGATGTCAGAAGAAAGCAAAACTCTTGCCAATTCATAAAGGGGGGGCCGTCAGGAGAAAAAGTCGTTGACTGAATAGACGGTGGGATAACGGTAGAAACATCTCCGAACTCAAAAAGAACGTTCATGGTGCGTCAGAAAACCAGCCAAATGACAACCCAGAGACTTACATACAGGAAGTCTTGCGTCCATTTTCTTACATCCAGGAAGGAAATGTCGTACTTCCTGATTCGGCCGACCTTGCCACGGCTAACCTTTCTGTCTTAGTGCCTTGTCGTTCGTTTTCTATCATAAACACCAAGAAGGTTTTTAGCTTGTGTATAGGCCGCCGGCGCGAAACCTCCAAAAAATTGTCAGCCAGCCCAGCCAAGGGTCGTAACCGTTCACGGGTGGTCGCATGATCGCATGGATACCATCGCCCTATTTTTCGAAACTGGGATTGGCACTATTTGGCCAAAATGGTGATGCCCCCCGCAGGACCCATTGACCATGTTGACCATATTGACGGGATGGAGGAATGCCGCATCTACATCATTTGCTACGGTACCGGAAAACCAAAAAGTGATATCATCATTTCCGACAAGATCAGGATATCTGTAATGATATGTTAAAGGCAGCCTCGGCATTCATTATGATTTGCAACCCGAGTTCGTCTTGGTCCATATCTTTCAATTCTGCAAGAAAGGAAAGGGTATGGCGAGCGTCGGCGGGTTCGCAGCGTTTTCCGCGGCGACATTGCGGCGCGAGGTATGGCGCGTCCGTTTCCACGAGCAGTCTGTCCGTGGGAACCACGCGCGCCGCTTCGCGCAGCTTTTCGGCCTTGGGATAGGTGACATTGCCCGCGAAAGAAATGTAGCACCCCAGCTCACTACACTGGGCTGCGAATGAGGCATCGCCTCCGAAGCAATGCATGACGCATGGCTGTGGATAGGGCGCGTGAGCACGTAATATGGCGATAGTATCTTCTTCCGCCTCGCGACAATGTATAACGGCGGGCAATTGCAGTTCCGCCGCCAGGACCAGTTGTTGTTCAAAGCCGGGTTTCTGTACGGCACGCGGCGCGTATTCGTTAAAATAATCCAGTCCAATTTCGCCTATTGCGACCACAGTAGGTCGTTCGGCAAGTTCGCGCAGCCGCTCGTCGCCGTGCTCGCGCCATTGCGTCGCATTGTAGGGATGATATCCGACGGCGGCGTATACGCGGTCTCCGGTCAACATGCATGCGGCGCGGCTGCCCTCGAGGTCGTCGCCAACGACAACAAGCCACTGCAAGTGTTCGCGCGCGCGCGCAAGCACTTCGCTTCGATCATTGTCGAATTGTTTCATCTGCACATGGCAATGTGTATCCACGCACAGCATCAGGAGGAGGCGTCCCCGCCTTTTTTCTTCTTGCGTTTCTTTCGCTTCTTCTTGCCTTTGGCCTTTTGCCCCTGCTGCGCGCCGCCCTGCCCTTTTTGGACGTTTCCATCCGCTTGGGGCGGGGCCGCGACAACGATGCGCGCCGCGGGCGGCTTATCATTCTTCCCGTCTTCCATGGCCGCCATACTCGCTTCGTCAACGCTGTTGTCAGCGGTCCGCGGCGCCGGTTTCGCTGCGCGCATTTCACCGCGTTCATAGACCTCGTTCTCGTAATTCAGGCAACACAACAGCCGTCCGCACTGGCCGCTTATTTTCCCCGGATTGAGCGACAAATTCTGGCATTTGGCCATGCGCATGGAGATGGGCACGAAATCATCAAGCCAGCTGGCGCAGCAAAGGACGCGTCCGCAACAGCCCAGCCCGCCGATAAGTTTGGAACGGTCGCGCACTTGAATATGGCGTAGTTCGATGCGGCTATGCAATTCACGGGCGAGGTCGCGCACCAGTTCACGAAAATCCACCCGGTTTTCCGCGGTAAAATAGATGGTGACCTTGTGTCTGTCGAGGGTATACTCGGCGTCCACCAGTTTCATGGGCAACCCGCGCTTGTCAACATGTTTTTGACAGGCCTCCTGTGCGCGTTTCTCCTCGGCGTCCAGCGCGGCGCAGCTGTCGGCGTCCTCCGCCGTGGCCTTGCGCACAACGCGCGCGGACAGCTTCTCCGCCATTTCCCGGGAACAGGGTTCCGGCGGCAGCACACATATCCCCCACTCCCGTCCCTGGTCGCTTTCAACAATGCAGGGTTCGTCGCGCTCCAGGGGAATCCCGTCGCATAGAAAGGACAGTACGCGACGGGGTTTGCGCAATCGTATTCGGGCTATATTCATGAGGCGATACTCCGTATCATCGTTATTGGTTGTTGCGTCAGGACGCCAGACTGAAGAACAGATCACGAAACACGCGCGACGCCTTCAGGTTGCGTTCAATATACTTCCACGCGACCGTAATCGCCCGTATTTTGGCGTCGTATTTATCGGGATTCACATCCGTTTTCAGTTTTTCCAGGTGGTCGCGATTATAAATAAGCTGGGTGTCCCTGTACAGTCCGTATACCAGTTCATCCCTGTACCAGGCGTCGAACAGCACCAGGTACTCGAACAGTTCGCCCCGTACCAGTCCTGCGACCAGCGCCTCGACAGCTTCCTTTTCAGGGGCCGTTTCCTCGCCGGGGATTGCTCCGGCATCCTGCCTGGCCTCATTTTTTACATTGCTTTCGATGGCTTTCTCCGTGTTCTGTATATGCGCGGCGAAATCCTCACTCACCAGCAGCGGGTCTTCGCCCAGGGCAAGACGATGCACAATATCGAGTACAACAGTCCGCCGTTCATTCTTGACCAGATCATGGGCGCGGGATACGCTGCCCTGGGACAGCGCCGCGATGGCATAAGCCTGTTCGTTGTTGAAGCCATGGTCGCGCACGACCATTTCGGCTACGGTATCCAATTTCAACGCGCCGAACCGGATACTCTGGCACCGCGAGCGTATGGTCGGCAACAGTTGCCGGGGCCATTCCGTCAGCAACAGGAAGATGCATTGGCTGGGCGGTTCCTCGAGGGTCTTCAAAAAGTGATTCTGCGCCTGTTCGTTCATCCGGTCAGCGTCTTCAATAATGAATATCCTGCGCCCCCCTTCGACAGGCCGGAACATAGCCGTTTCAATGATCTCTTCAATATCCGCCACACGAATAATCCGCGTCTTGCTTACGGGTTTAATGCGTTTCACGTCGGCATGGTTGCC
>SLFT01000031.1 GCA_007124105.1 Candidatus Hydrogenedentota bacterium
AGAGTTCGATGACCATGCTTAAATATTGGGTGGGGCACAGAATTTCGGCTTGGATGTACGGTTCTTTGATAGATTCTATTTCCGCGGGCTCCGGCAATTGGGACGCTTTTTCGATGGTCAATGTGCTGCCGTCGGTTTTGGTGACCTCGTACGCCACGTTTGGCATGGTAGTTACCAGGGTCAATCCAAATTCGCGTTCCAGCCGTTCCTGCACAATCTCCATGTGTAGCAGCCCCAGAAATCCAAGGCGAAATCCGAGGCCCAGCGCGTCGGAACTGTCCGCATGATATTCGAAAGAATTGTCGTTCAAATGTAGCTTTTCAAGGGCGTCCCGGAGCTCTTCATAGTCCGTGGACAGGGCGGGATACAATCCTGAAAACACCACGGGTTTCACCTGCTTATAGCCAGGCAACGGTTTTGACGCCGGTTTATCGGTGTCTGTTACTGTATCGCCTATCTGTGTATCGGCCAGTGTCTTGATATTACAGATGAGGTAACCCACTTCGCCGGCGGTTAATTCGTCACGCGGTATGGCTTGCGGATGAAGAGAACCGACCTCGGCCACGTCGTATTTCGCCCCGGTCATCATCAGCGTGATGCGTTGTCCCTTTTTTATAATGCCGTCCATCACACGAATATAGACGATAACCCCTCGGTATGAGTTATACACAGCGTCAAAGATTAGCGCGCGCAGCGGCGCTGAATTGTCTGCGTGGGGCGCTGGAATACGTTGCACAACCGCCTCGAGCGTTTCCCGAGCGCCCAGTCCTGATTTGGCGCTTACCAGCAGGGCGTCTTCAGACGGAAGGCCAACCACTTCTTCGATCTGTCGTCTACAACTTTCAATGTCCGCGGCAGGCAAATCAATCTTGTTGATTACAGGGATGATCTCCAGGTCTTGCTCGATGGCTTTGTACGCATTTGCCAGCGTCTGCGCCTCCACGCCCTGGGCCGCATCCACCAACAATAACGCGCCCTCGCAGGCCGCCATGGAACGGGACACTTCGTAGGCAAAATCAACATGGCCGGGCGTGTCAATGAGGTTGAGCATGTAAATGTGGCCGTCCTCGGCCTGGTATTCCATGCGCACGGCGACGGATTTGATGGTGATGCCGCGCTCGCGCTCGATGTCCATGTTGTCGAGCGTCTGCTCTTTCATATTGCGTTCCTCGACTGTATGCGTGTATTCGAGGAGCCTGTCCGCCAATGTGGACTTGCCGTGGTCAATATGCGCTATGATGCAAAAATTTCGTATACGTTCTCGGGGTATTTTCATGTGCCTGACAATGAACCTGCTGTGGGGTGTTAATACCGCCCCCAATTTGATTATAGCTTAATCCGCAAAACGAACCCGTGCCCACCATTGACGTATATAGTAACAATGTGGACGGTCTTTTCACAAATAGATGGGTATTTTCAGCAGTCTGAAATGCTGTATAAGCGGGATCAGCGCGTCATCCCCGGCTGAACGCCCCGTCATATTCGACAGCCACCTGGCGAAAGAAATTGTCTTTGGCTTTTACGTCTGCCGTGCCGTCGTAAACAAACCCGAAATCAAAGCCCTGCAGCATACACCCGTGTATCAGCGTCTGTGCGATTTTGCCATCGTCATCATCGCCATGATCATGGAGCCAGACCCCGCGCCCGTTCAGGCATGTGGCCTGCAACCCGTCAATTCGCACAAACTGAGAGGCGCCGATTCGTACAGCGTACGCGGTTTCCGCAACTTGCTTGCCGTTTAACTGAATATCGGAGAGCAGTAAGCCTTCACGCCCATATATTTCCAGGCCGATATAGGCGTCGCTGGTTTCCGCATTGGTCATGGGCGTATGGTTGAGGCCGCGCACCATCAGGTTCTGCTGGCGCGTTTTTCCTGGATTAAGCCATAGCGCGCGCCCGGGATTGTTGGAGCGGACATTCGAAATTTGAATGTCGTGATAGGCTGTGTTCGCGTCCTGATAAAAACCTGTAGCGGCGCCGCCCAGCGCAAGGTTGCTGAAAATAAAGCCGCGCGCTTCGTCGCCATGAAAATGCACGCTGGCATCATGGTGGGGATGATTGCCAGTATGACCCGCCCTGGCGGTAATAATCGAATTTTGCAGGATGAGATTTTCGGTGTCCGTGCCGTCCAGCAGCGGCGAGACGGCTTGCTTGCCGTCCCAAATCGTTTGCGCACCGCTCAGCGAGTCTATTTGAAACGTACTGGTGCCGCTGCGACCGGTAAGAAACAGGTTTTCGCACAGAATATCGCGTCCGGCAGTGTCTACAAAATGGTGATACACATCCACGCCATAAATGTGACCGATATACACCCGGGCAGCATGGGTAACCACAATGCCGTTGGTGTCAGGACTGTTTATTGTCAGGTGCGAAACGCTCCAGTCATGGGCGCCGTCATAACCCCGCGCCTGTTGCCCTTTGTTGCTGATCAGCGCCGCGCCGCGCGCTGTTTCCGGACGCAGGCCGCGCAGAATCGTCGCCGCGCCTGAACCCATCAGATGCACGCCGCTGGCAATCAGCGGCGTTTTCTCCAACAGAAATTCGCCGGGCGGAATACGCACGATGCCGCCGCCCATTGATTCCGCGGCGTCAATGGCCCGTTGAAAAGCGGCGCCGCTATGTGCGCGGCCATCCCCCACGGCG
>SLFT01000448.1 GCA_007124105.1 Candidatus Hydrogenedentota bacterium
GCATGACGGGGTTCAGCGCGTTCATGGCGCCCTGCGGTATCAGCGCGATATTGCGCCATCGGAAGGCGCGCAGGGCCGTGGCCCCGAGTTTCATTACATCGGTGTTGTCTACAATAACGCTACCGCCGGCAACGCGTCCTGGCGTCTGGAGCAGGCGCAGCATGGCCATGGCGGTGGTGCTCTTGCCGCAGCCTGATTCGCCTACCAGCCCGAGTGTTTCGCCGCGATACACGTCAAAAGCGACGTCCTTCGCCGCGACAACGGGCGACGGCCCCGTGTCATAGTGGACGGTAAGATTCCTGACGCGACATACGACGGGCGCTGTGTTTTCGGAACCCATCATGCGTCTCCCGAGCCGCGCAGCCGCGGGTTTACCAACTCGTCCAGCCCGATGGCCATAAGAAACAGGCCGGTGAACACAAGCATCAACATGAGGATGGGCAGCCCCCACCACCACCACATGCCGCGCAAAATGGCGGCGCCGCGTATGGCGTAGAAGATGGTCATGCCCAGCGTAGGCACGCGACTGGGCCCCAGTCCCAGCGCTTCGAGGCCCGTAGCGGCGAGAATGTTGCCGGATACGCTTGCGGTGAAGGTGGCGGCGATAAAGGGGAGCAGATTCGGCAACAGTTCGCAAACCAGTATTTCGGGGGTTGACGCGCCGGACAGTCGCGCCATCTGCACGTAGCCGCGCTCGCGCAGCGTCAGCACCTGGGCGCGGATAACCCGCGTTGCGCCGGGCCACGCGAACAACGCCAGCAAAAGCCCCATACTCTTGATGTCTATCTCAGAGACGTAGGATGAAATCACAATCAGCACCGCCAATGACGGAATGGTGATGACTGCGTCCGAGCATATTCGGACAACGGCATCCACCCAGCCGCCCAGGAATCCCGCCGCCATGCCCAGCATTGTGCCCACGGCAATGCCGATAGCGGCGGCAATAAGACCGATGAGCATGGAATTGGGCGTTCCTGTGATCAACAATGCCAACATATCCCGTCCGCTGCTTTCCGTGCCCAGCGGGTGCGCCGCCTGGGCCGGTTGAAAGCCTGGGCCGGGCATGGTAAAGCCGATGGGCGGCAGGTTCAACGGACACGAGGCCACCCGCGCGAGGGTTACATCCCAGAACAGGCGTCCCAGCAATGTAAATAACAATACACAAAGCAGTATTGTGGCGCCGGCAATGAGTTTGCCGTTCAACCATGAATAATCGCGCGTAGGCAGCGCAACTTCTTCCGGGGGATGTTCAACCTCGTTCATACGTGATTCTCGGGTCAATAAAGGGGTAAAGCAAATCTATAATGAACACAGCCACGGCCACGCCGCAGATGAGCACAAACACCACCCCCTGGATAAGGGGATAGTCGTTGTTTACAATGCCCTGATACAACAGATACCCCATGCCGGGGTAGGTAAAAATGTATTCCACAATGATGGAGCCGCCCGCGATGGCGCCAATGGACAAAGCAAGCGCGGTCACCTGGGGCAGGATGGCATTGCGTACGCCGTACATCCAGAATACGCGGCTCGGGCGCAGTCCTTTGGCCTGGGCCAGCACCATGTAATCCTCGCCCGCGTTGGTAATCATCATGGCGCGCATACCCAACGCCCAGTGCCCCATGCTTGTCAGCACAACGGCGGCGGCGGGCAGGGTTCCGTGATGCACTACGCTGGCAACGAATTCCCAGGAATACTCGGGCGACAAGCCGCGCGCGTAGGCCCCGGCAAAGGGGAACACGCGCAATCCGAAGGCGAACACATACGTCAGCAGTATGCCCAGCATAAAGGCGGGAATGGACGTGAAGCATAACGTAATTGGCAGGAATGTGCGTACCAGCCGCGGCGTGGGCCGCCACCCGAGCAGCGCGCCGATGGCGATGCCCACCATAAAAGAGATAAGCGTTGCCAGCGTAAGCAGACCGAGGGTCCACGGCATGGCCCGCAGCACCATCTCTTCGACCGTGGTCGGGAAGTAGGCCATGGAATAGCCGAGTCGGAACCGGAACGAGTTGCCCATGTATCGCAGGTACTGAATGGACAACGGCGCATCCAGTCCGAACCGTTCGCGCCACGCCTCAATCATCTGCTCGCTTTGTTCCACACGGCCCGCCTGCGCGGACAGGCGCGACACCATCGCGGAGATAGGGTCGCCCGGCGCAAGCCGCGGGATAATGAACATCAGCGTCAGCCCAAGCCATACGGTGATCAAGAGCATCGCAATGCGTTTTATCAGGTAGCCTTTGGTAATGCCGCGCACGACTCTCTATTCCTTATTCATCGGGCTGTGGCGCTTCCGTCATTTCTGTTCTGCGCAGTTCATGGATGATGATATGCGTACTCTGCCACCAGGTGCATGGATGTTGATAGTTGTTTTCCGCGTCCGGCCATCCGGACCAGAACGTGGGATTGAAGGGGAGTAGTTTCTTGGCCTGCGTCACGGGAATAATTGGCAACGCGTCCAACCAGATTTCCATGGCCTCAATAAACAGATCGTCAATATGGGGGTCGTGTAGCGGTAATGTGCCCATCTCATCCACCAGCGCGGTATAGGCGTGATTCTCCCATCGCCAACAGTTGAATTGGGAACGTTCGCCCACCGGTACGCGCCAATGCGCGCTGAAGGTGTCCATCGAACTCCACGGCTCGTTTACCGACCCACAACTCATCCAGCCCATCTGCGCCTCAAAATTGCCGAACTGGAAGTTATCAGTCCAGGCGCCGCCCGCCTCGTTGCGATGGGTGGCGTTGATGCCCACCGCCTGTAGTTGTTCAACGATCACCTGGGCAATACGTTGTTTCTCGATGTACGCTTCGTGGGTGGTAATAATCATGCTGAGTGTTTCGCCGTTCTTCTCGTAGTAGCCGCGCCGATTTAAGCTGTACCCCTTGGACTCGAGTATGCGCCGCGTCAAGTCGGGATCATAGGTCATAAGCGGGTACTTCTCATAGAGTCCCGCATCGTCCAGCAGTTGCACAAGCCGGTTCAAGGATGGGTATTCCGGAAAAAAATGGCGCGCGGGGGTAGTGGTGCCTTCGTAAGCTACAGCGACAATAACATCTCGGTCAAGCGCGTGGTTAATCGCCCAGCGCATTTCTTTGTCGTCCCAGGGCGGTCGGTCATGGTTAAATTCGAGTGTGCGCGCGCAGGGGTCCACCCACGCGTAAGGCGGCTCGTCCAGCCACGCGAACACATCCGGCTTGCGATAGCCCAGTGCCTGAAATGCGCCCAACGAGATGTCGCACAGGCTGTCCAGCTCGTCGTCTGCCGTGGCCGCCGTGCGCGTTTCCTCGGGCCCATACCATACCCACACCAGCGACTCGGGTTCGGGCAATGGCTTCCAGCCGGATGCCGCCCCCCACCAGTTATCGTCCCGCGCATAAGAAAATTCCGTTTCGGTGAATTGCTTCAACCGGTAGGGGCCGGTGAATACCGGCCATCCCCGTTCGCGGTCGTAATTCTTGAAGGTCATCGGGTCTTTGTCGTGCCAGATATGTTTTGGAACGATATAGACGGAATTGTAAATTTTAATGGACCAGTAATCCAGCTGGAACCGTGGGTTTGGTTCTTTCAGATAGAAGCGCACCGTCAGATCATCTACGCGCTCAACCCGATCAATCCACTGCTGCAAGCCCGCCGAATAGAGCAGCGAAGGCGCGTTGTCCAGCAACATCTCCACCGTGAACACCACGTCAGCGGCGGTGAATGGCACGCCATCGCTCCACTTCACACCTGGCCGCAGGGTCAATGTCCATACGTCCAGCGCCTCGTTCGAGGTCATGGACAGCGCCAGCCAGGGCTCGATTTCGCCCGACTCGAAGTTAAGCATGAAAAGCGGCTCGATGAGCGCCTGATGGTACCCCTGGTCCGTACGCGCGCCCGGCACGAAAGGATTCCACATGTCAGGGTTCAAGACGCGACTTTCGAGATCGAAGACGGCTGTGGTCAACCGCTCGGGCGACGGCTCTCGCTTCTGCTGCGAACAGCCCGCCAGCGGCAGCCACGCGAGACATGCCGTAATGCAAACGCGCAACACGCAACGCCAACCCGTATATGTAAGAAAAGAATGCATCCTGGAATACGCAAGTCCACTTTTTCTCGCATGTTGTTTATACGCCGCTGTTCATGGCGAACCAGCACGTTGGAGCGGGAACAGCACGCGAAGAACCAAATGCTTGTATTGCGTCTGCAAACCTGACGCAACACCCCAGTTCCGAATGCCGCAAGTCTACCATGAGCGCAAACAGTCGCGCAAGCGTTGTTCTGGATAAAGCCGGCAAAACTGTAGTGTTCTTTCAAGCCAATCTCCTGCCAGGAACCATCAGCCCCGAAATATTTTGACGATTGCCGCTTTTTTTTGCTATACTACTCGCTTGTGTCTTGTTGTACGCCATGCTTCATGCCGGGCGAAACGATAGGTATGTCGTTCATCTGCGCAATGGCGCTTTAAGACTATCAGATTTTCAACAAACTTCCGAAAGGAGCTGCAATCAGAATGCTTTCTGGAAACAGCAACCGGCGTCCCATATCGCGGCACGCCAACATTTATCGCAGAGGGGAGGTTGAATTCGCGTGACCAAAGTTCGTGTTAAGACTGACGAGCCCTTCGAAAAAGCGTTGCGACGCTTCAAGAAGAAATGCAATAAGGAAGGTCTCATGCAACGCCTCAAAGAGGTAAAGCACTATGAGAAGCCTTCCGAGCATCGCCGTCGCCGCCTTGCCAAGGCGGTTGCCCGCGCGGTCATGGAAGAGATGTAACCCTCTCGTTTCTCCTACCCATTTTGTTGTTTACTTACGACGCGCCATAGTGTTTGGCGCGTCGTTTTTTTGTGGCCGGTGTGAAAGTGGACCGTAGCGTTGTTATCCCCGAGATGCTTTCCCGCTGGCTCCGACACACGAAATCGCGAACAACGTAGCTGCATTGCTTGCTCGGCAACGCCCCGTGTTAGAAGAACCAGGTGAGTTCGGTTTGAATGTAGTCGTCACGGCGGGCTGTGGTCATGATGTCGTTCGGCGGGATATTCGCGAAAACACGCGCCTCGACGCTGATGCGCCAGTCGTTGCCCAGCCTGCGTGACGCTTCAATGCCAAATGCTGTCGCGCCGGTGCGCGCGTCTACGATGGCGCCCGTGAGAATGCTGGTGCCCTGGATATCGTTGAAGGCAATGCGCGAACCGAAGAAGATGTCGTTCTGAAATGGCGTGAGCGCGCGGCGTCCGCGACTGTCCCACATATATTCCAGAACGGCGGTAACATCAATGGCGCTTTGAAATACGGAATAGAAACTGTATTCGGCGCCGCCTGTTGCCGCTGTATAGGCGTGTCCCTGGCCGCTGCGATGGATGGCTTCCAGTTTGAAAATCCAACTGCGGTATATATACTGTAACTCTACTCCTGTCTGTTCGATTTGATCATAGTAAGGGAGCAGTCGCGCGCTGGGGATGCGTTGCAGAAGCCGGATGAAGGGGGAATCAATGCGCGCGCCGGTAAGGTTTGCCAAGGGTGAACCAGGCGCTATGGTTACGCCCAGCGCGCGTCCCAGATAGCGGGGATCACGGCTTGTGCCCGAGAAGTGGGACAGGCCTACGTCAAGTGCGCCGAAATAGTGGGAATAACGCACAGCCACGTCGGGATGCCAGTCCCGCATACTGGATTCGTAGCGTGTTCTGCTGTGGTCAATGGGCACGGGCGCGCGAAATCTGCCGCGTCTTCCCGTGAAGGTGCGTTCGCGAAACATGGGCATCACAAAAAAATCGAGGATGCCCCAGTCCTGCACCCAGGAAAAATTCAACATCAATTGCCCCAGCTTCGCGTTGCTTGTCAGGCCCTCAACAGCGTCCGTCTGGTTGATGATGTCCACAAGATTCTGCGATTCCGCAACGCCCCAAGAAACTTTGCACACGCCAAGACGCAATTCCCATTCCGGCGCGATTTTATGCCAGTACAATTCGCCAATGTCCGCATGGGTTCTCCGATGATCATGCTGATCAAGTCGCAGAAAAGGCGAAAAGACAAAGCGCTCGTTTCGGTCGGGCCATTCGTGGTAATACCGGGCGCGCAATGCCAGCGAAAGATTATGGCCATGCTGTTCGGGATACAACGGCGAGCGCGGGAACAGGCGCGTTTCCGCGCTAATGCTCCCCGTCCATTCACCGCCGTTCGCAGCAGGGGGAATCAGCGCCAACAGAACTAGGCACAATAAGGTCCCTGGCAGGATGCGCGCGTACACTACGTTTATATGTGTGGCCGCCGGCATGCGTCAGCGGGCGCTGCGGATAGCGTTTCGGTCAAACATGCGCGCCGTAAAACCATTGTCAAAAGAGATATTCTTCCATTCGAGCGTTGTACTGCGGCCATTCTGATGATTGTGCATCTCCATCTTTTTGGGTCGCCAGTACTGCCCCTCATATTGCTGATACCCTTCGGCTGTAAGTGTTTTCAGCAGTTCGTCGCGCCTATCGTAATAATCCACCTTTTGCACACGATAATGCTCCTGGTCCAGCCAGGCGACCTGTCTCTTATACCCGGAAGCGCTGTCGGTTGGATAGCGCTCGATAACATAGCACGCCATGTCGTTCAGGGTGTCTTCGCCCACATAGGTGTATGTAAAGTCCTCGACGCGCTGTACGCCCAGGTCCTCGAAGGCAAATTCACTGCCCATGAACGGGCCGCTGCGTCCACCGCCGGCAATGCGTCGTTCGCCGCCTACCGCCGGGAGAAACAACCATTGGTTATCCTCCTGGTCTGTGAATGAGTGGGTCAGCAGCGCTGTACCGCGCACGTCCAGGGGAGCGTCAAAAATAATGAGGGCGCGCGTTTCGGATTCGGAGACTTCAAGGGAACGGAGACGCAGCTCGCGCTGCGCTTCCTGTCCGCCGCCCGCGCGCAGGAGCATGTACACCTCAGCCGCGCTGTCGCCATAACCAGCCTCTCGCTCCCATGCTTCGCGCGCAATCTGGAGGCCGCGTTCTTCAGACGACAGCTCTTCGTCAGCGGCCGCCCTGGTTGTGGCTACCGTCGCAAGTACAAGCAACAGGCCAGTAAGTAATGTAAAATTAAGCCTCGGCAGTGGCGGTTTTCTCTTCATGCTTGACTTCCTTGAGGGTTGTGTACACAGCTTCGGGCTGTCCGTCGGTATATAGGAGTATCGCCGGCAACAGCATAAAATCACCTACGAGAGCCGCGATAATAATGATGCTGGTCAACAGACCCATGTTATCGCAATACGCCATGGGCGACAGCATCATAATGGAGAAACCCGCTACTAATACGAAGGAGGTGACCCACATTGCTTTTCCCACCGACGTGAAGGCGTAGCGGATGCCGTCTTCAGGGGACAGGCCGTGTTCGCGACGGGCCCGAAGGTACTTGGACAGAAAATGTACGGTGTCGTCCACCACAATACCCACGCTCATGGCCACAATAGTGGTCATTCCAAAATTCATGTCGCGGCCCATAATGCCCCAGAGACCAAAGCCGACGGCCAGCGGCAATACATTGGGCACAATGCTGAGCAGGCCATAGCGGAAGCTGCGTAATGCAACCATTAAAGCAATGGACACCAGCAACAGCGCCAGCGGCGCACTGATCATCATGGATTCCATCATTGTGCGCGCTACCTCGGCAAACATTACCGCAGGTCCCAGCGCGGGCGCGAACATCGCGGCCGGCATATTCTGGCGTTGCCATGTCTCTGCCTTTTTCACCAGAAACGTGATGTCTTCCGAGCGCAAATTGCGCGTCGTGGCCACCAGGCGCGTGGCCGATTTGTCCATGTTCACTTCCGTGTTCAACGCCATGCCGGTGGGAAGCGACATCTCATAAAGCAGCAGGTACTGCGCAGCCATCTGACGCGATTCAGGGATACGGTACATGGCCGGATCGTCGCCATGCATGGCGCTGTTGAGGCGTTTCATCGTGCTTGCAATGCTGCTCACATGCAGAACCTCTTCCTGGGCGCCGAGCCATTGCGCAAAATTATCCAGGTTTGTCAGGTAAGCAGGCTCATTTACATCGCCTTCGCCTCCCGCCGGAACATCGAAGATAATCTGGTATATCCCGGTGAGATTGTCCATAGCGTATTCGGTATCGCGACGAATGGGATAATCACTGTCAAACCATTCGACAAACTGGTTGTTAATCTGGATGGAGGATATGTTCATGGAAATCAGCAGAGCGCCGGCAAGCAAGGTTACGAACAGCACCCCCTTATTCGCGAGTACAAACTCGCCAAAGGCCGCCATGAAATTGCGCATTTGGCCGTCGCGGTTCTTTTGGGGTACGCGGAAAGGGAGGCACGCGACCAGGGCGGGCAGAAAGAAAATAGACAGCCCAAAGGCAATCAGTACGCCCAGGGCCGTGAAGTTGCCGAGGATGCGCAGAGGCGGCACCGGGGTAATGTTCATGCACAAGAACCCGATGGCCGTGGTAAGGCTGGTGATAAAAACAGGCATCATATTGACGCGAATACTCTCCGCAATAGCGTCTATCTTTTCCGCGCCGCTGCGCATGACTGTCTGAACGCTGATGAGAATGTGGATGCAGTTCGCAACCGCCAGAGTCAATACAATAAGGGGCAATACCGTTACCGGGCCGGCAA
The DNA here is from genome assembly GCA_007124105.1 of Candidatus Hydrogenedentota bacterium. Classification (GTDB taxonomy): domain Bacteria; phylum Hydrogenedentota; class Hydrogenedentia; order Hydrogenedentales; family CAITNO01; genus SLFT01. The sequence continues at coordinate 8,601 of SLFT01000448.1, forward strand.
CTTCAAACCCCAGCCAGGACAATACCCCCACAGCGGAGAGTGATGAAAACGCTACCACAACCAGCGTCGCCGTCATCAACCAGAATGATTTCAACAACAGCGCCATTGTAACAAGAATAATAAGGAGCATCAGCGGCACAAGTGTAAATAAATCATTGACCGCCGCCACTAGAAACGCGTTGTTCAGCGGCACCAGCCCCGTAAGCCGTATGGCAACCTCGGGGTAGCGCGCCATCGCATCAGCCATCAGTTCTTCCGCAGCTGCCGTGATGCCAATGGAAGCGCGGGGCACATCATCCGGAATATTCACAGTAACATTTACGCCGGTCACAGGACTGTCCTGCTTGAGCATGCGATTCTGCAACATCGGCTCGGAAAAAGCTATCTCGCGGGCCGAGGCTAATTCCGCCTCGCTCATCGTTGCGGGCGATTCCACCAATGCGCTCACAAGCAAATCATCCCCTTCAGACCAGGCATGATGATAGGTGGTCAACGAGTCAACACGGGCGGCGTAGGGCAACTCCCAGGCGCCTTCGCTCAAATAATCAATGGCCTCCAGCACACGCCTGTCGAAAATTTCTCCGTCCTTGGCGGTGACAACAAAGAAGACGGTATCGTCCGTGGCGTATTCCCGCTGCGTGACCTCGTACGCTCGCATCCGGGGATCATCTTGCTCAAAAAATACGGCATAATCGTTGTTCAAAACGAAATTATGCAACCCGGCCATGCAAACAAAAACCACTGCAAGGCTGATTGCCAGGACCATCGGACGGTGCGCCAAAATCCATTTGGCGTATTTTAAGGTAAGCGCATCAAGTCGTTCATAGATGTTCATGGGCTGTGTGTTATTCCTTACAACTACATTCGCTTTCTAAACCCCAACGCCTCCAAGGCAAAATGCCACTACATACAGGTATAATTCGGATGTCTACACTATATACAAGGGAGTAGAGAAAATGTTACAGGGTTTACCGGGGCAAAATAATTGCACACCAGATCATTGAATAGCGCGACACGGCTGTACATGTTTCACCAGGGGCTCGAGTGTTACGGGGCACCGCCAGCGGTGTGACAGCGCATATTAGGAGGCATAGAATCCAAGGGCACCACAAAAAGCACAGGGAATCAATAATTTCGTATAATAAGCGATTCTATCGGTTTGTCAGGGCAGAAGGCACAGGGCGAGAACGTTACGGAATCCTGAGATGCGCATCAATGTAGATGCGGCACCCGTCCATCCCGTCCATCCCGTCCATACCGTCAATACGGTCAATATCGTTCATCGGGGGGAGCGCCGCCGAGAAGCGTCGGCCCGAAAAGAGATAATGAATAGCGAAATAGCAACATAGACGGGTTATTCTTGCATGCGCTCGCTGTCAGGAAATGGGGAGGCCTGAAATGGTATAATAAGGTTCCAAGAGTGGTTTTTGGATGCGATACAATACAAATTGACATGGTATCAGGGAGATATACGCCATGGCGCGCGGCGATCATATTATGGTAAAACGCTGGCACGGCCTGTATTATCATCACGGCATAGACTTGGGCGACTGCATGGTCATTCATTTTTCAGGCGAACCGTTACATCGCAAGCACGCCC
>SLFT01000468.1 GCA_007124105.1 Candidatus Hydrogenedentota bacterium
AGCAGCCACCAGGGCATGCTGCGCCCCGCCGCGAAGAATTCGGTGGTGTCCGAGCCGGTGCGCCGCGCATGGCCAAAAGTGAAGCCCCGCGGGCATGCACAGGAAGTATTCGACGCCATAGCAGCCCTGGAAACATAAGAGGAGCCCCATCATGTTGTTGCAGCCTGTTGACTGGGCGATTATCGGTCTGTTCTTTCTGGTGTCCCTTGTCGTGGGCGTGGCCGTCACGCGGCGCGCCGGCTCGGACACCACCGAATTCTTCGCGGCGGGGCGCAGCATGCCCTGGTGGCTGCTCGGCATTTCCATGGTGGCGACCACCTTTTCGACCGATACGCCCAACCTGGTCACCAACATTGTGCGCGAGGACGGCGTCGCGGGCAACTGGGTGTGGTGGGCCTTTCTGCTCACAGGCATGTTGACGGTATTTGTGTTTGCCCGGCTGTGGCGGCGTTCGGGCGTGTTGACCGACCTCGAGTTTTACGAGTTGCGCTACAGCGGCAAGTCGGCGGCGTTCCTGCGCGGTTTCCGCGCGATATATCTGGGCGTCTTCTTTAACGTGATTGTGATGGCCTCCGTCTCGCTGGCCGCCATCAAGATTGGCAGCGTGTTGCTGAATCTGTCGCCCATGCAGACAATTCTCGTCGCCGGACTGGTCACGGTTGTCTATAGCTCGCTGGGCGGGTTGCGCGGCGTGCTCATCACCGATCTCATCCAGTTCACCATGGCCATGATCGGCGCCGTGGGCGCGGCCTGGGTGGCGCTGCAGCGTCCCGAGGTGGGCGGCCTGTCGGGTATGCTCGCGCATCCGGAACTCGAGGGGAAACTCGCGCTGCTCCCCAGTTTTACCGCGCCCGACCAACGGCATGTGCTCATCGGCGTGTTTCTCATGCCCATTATGGTGCAATGGTGGAGCGTGTGGTATCCAGGCGCGGAACCCGGCGGCGGCAGTTACATCGCGCAGCGCATGTTGTCGGCCAAAGACGAAAAGAACGCGCTGGGCGCGGTGTTTCTTTTCAACGCCGCCCATTACGCGTTGCGGCCCTGGCCGTGGATTATTGTGGCGCTCTGCTCGATCATTGTGTTCCCGACCCTTGATTCGCTGCGCGAGGCATTCCCACATGCCGCCGCCATTGTAGGACACGACATGGGCTATCCCGCCATGCTCACTTTCCTGCCCGCGGGACTACTGGGACTGGCCGCGGCGTCGCTCATCGCCGCGTATATGTCCACCATCTCGACGCATCTGAATTGGGGCGCGTCTTATGTGGTGCATGACTTTTACCGGCGCTTCATACGCCCGGAAGGCAGCGAGAAGGAACTGGTGCTCGTGGGACGTATTGCCACGGCGGCGCTCATGGCGATGGCGGGCGCGCTGGCGCTGGTCATGGAAACCGCCCGCGACAACTTTCAAATTATGTTGATGGTGGGCGCGGGCACCGGACTTATCTTTATTCTGCGCTGGTTCTGGTGGCGCATCAATGCCTACAGCGAGATTACCGCCATGGCTGTATCCTTTCCGGTGGCGGTGTATTTGCGTTTTATTCATCTGAAACTTGGTTACGCGCCGATAGACGCGGACCTGCAGCTGGTGCTGACCGTGGCAATTACTACAGCGGCATGGGTGGCGGTTACCCTGGTGACCGCGCCCACCTCGGAAGAGACGCTGCGCAACTTCTGCAAACTGATTCGGCCGGGCGGCCCGGGTTGGCGGACCTTCACCGAGACATTGCCTGATGCCGCCCCCGGCGAAACGGCGTGGCAGGTGCCCCAGGGCATCTTGTGCATGGCGCTGGGATGCGTGTCCATCTATGCCGCGCTCTTCGCCACCGGTTACTGGCTCTATGGACGCTACGGACTTGCCATGTTCCTCACGGCGGTTGCCGTGATTTCCGGCGTGATTCTGGCGCGGCAATGGCGCGCCTTGATTGCGCGTTCCTAGATATACAAGCATTCCCAGGATGGAGACCCCAGGATTATGAAAGTTGGCATGATCGGATTCACACGGTCTGGTAAAACAACCGTCTTTAACGCCATCACCGGCGCGTCCGCCGAAGTGGGCGCCTATGGCAGTCGCGAGGCCAATCTGGCCGTTATCAAGGTGCCGGACGCGCGTGTGGATAAACTGGTGGAAATTTTTAAGCCAAAGAAAAAGACGTACGCCGAATTCGAGTTTGTGGATATCGCGCCCGCCGAGGGCGCAGACCCCGACAAAACGCTGGACAATGCCGCACTCAACCTGTTGAAGAACGCGGACGCCCTGGTACATGTGGTGCGCGCCTTTGAAGATGAAAACGTGATGCATCCGCTCAACAGCGTGAACCCCGCGCGCGACGTGGCCGCCCTCGAGGATGAACTGCAAATCATAGACTTCATCATTATCGAAAAACGCATTGAACGTCTCGAAAAAGAACGTCGTAAGGACCAGGAGTACGAGTTGCTTGTCCGTTGCAAGGAACACCTGGAAAGCGGCAAACCGCTGCGCGTACTCGCGCTGAATGCGCAGGAAGAAACGTTGCTGCGCAGTTTTACGTTTTTGTCGCAAAAGCCCATGATGTTGCTGGGCAATTACGGCGAGGACGCAATCGGCAATGATGACCCGGCGCGCTTGCGCGAAGCGGCCGAAA
>SLFT01000215.1 GCA_007124105.1 Candidatus Hydrogenedentota bacterium
GATGTCTGTTCGATCGTGTACAAAGAACCAGTACAAAGAAAGATTCAAAGGCGAAAACCCACTGTAAGTGCCATACAAACCGTAAAAATTCACGTCTGAATCGTCAGCAAAAGCATTCTCTGATAGTTTTGCAGTAAAAGCGTCCACTGCAAAGTTGTTTGCGTCATAGGTAAGTTTGATCGCGTCGAAAGAAATGAATTGACTCGGCGTCATCATATTAGCAACAAGCCATCCCTTGCCAAAAAAGAGGTCCTGCTTTCCGATCCGCAGCTGCAGGGGCTGGTCGAAGAGCTCGCGCATCTCGATATAGCCTTGATTCAATTGTACCGAGGCGACGCCTGCATCGGGACGACTAGCGCCGGTCAAATAATCCGAACGAAATCCCTCGCTCCAGATGTGAAAGTCGTAGAGTTCGATAAAGGCGGATACCTTGTCTGTAAAATCCGCCTTAACATTCAGCAGCAGCGCCGTCTCGTACCGCGTCCAATCGCTTCCAGCGCTGTCCCACTTGAACCGCGAGCGTGTGCCGCCCACTCCGATGGGGCGTCCGCGCAGTTGGTTATTGGGAATGCGGCTGACAAGCCCATCCTCCCAGGCGTTCCAGTAATAGCGGCCTCGAATCCGAATTTCGCCGCCCACTTGAACTTGTGTCAGTTCAGCGGTCGCTTGCACGGCAAGCAACAAAGCAAAAACTGCAACGTACAGTAAACGCGCCCTAGCGGTTTCGACGCGCCGTAAGTTGTATCGGCCCGAATCACTATGCATAAAATACTTCCTCCTTCGATTGGTCTCTTTCCTGCAAGCGTTAATACTTGCCTCGTCGTTATAATACACAAAAACGCCCACTGACAAACGTCTGACATTTGTTCGCCGGCGCTCTCAACAATTCAAGAGGAACACAATACACCCAGGACAAAGCCGACAAGTAAACAGATCAGCCCGTATAGCGCCAGCACTGCCTTCTTCTTGAGTGTTTCACGGTTTGCCCGATACCAGGCGCGCCGTTTCAAACGCTGTAACTTCTTTCTGTCCGGATTTATCGCCGCCACAATCACGGTGATATTATCGCGGCCTCCGTTCGCGTTGGCCATGTCCACCAATTGGTCGGCCTTTTCCGCGGCCGTGGCAGGCGCGGCAAGGACGCCAAGAATCGCCTCATCAGCAACCATATTTATCAGGCCGTCCGTACACAACAACAACTGATCATCTGGCTGAACGCGCCATTGATAGGTATCCACTTCGATTTCGGGATGGGTGCCGATGCTGCGCGTAAGCATATTCCTGCGCTTGTCCTTTTCGGCCTGTTCTTTGGTCATCCGCCCCCGCTTCACTTGCTCATCCACCCAACTATGGTCTTCTGTCATGGAAATGAACTGTCCGTCACGCATCAGGTATGCGCGAGAGTCGCCCACATTGCCAAGATACACCTGGTCGGGACGTACCAGTGCCACGCAAAGCGTTGTGCCCATAGGCCGTTTGTTCTGCACCAGATCCACATTTGTTTTATGAATACTTTCATTCGCTCGCGCGATAAGCCGCTTCATGAGTTCGAGATAATGAGCGTCTTCTCGCTCAGAACCGCTGTCCTTTTCCTGGGGCGGTTCTTCGCGCACCATGTCGCGTACCAGCGAGATGGCGAGCTTTGAAGCGATATCGCCGCCAATATGTCCGCCCAGGCCGTCGGCAACAGCCACAAGCATGCCTTGCTCGAAAAGACGCAACCCGGGCGTGTCTTCGCCAAATATGCCGAAGCAATCTTCGTTTTTGGCTTTCCTTTTGCCAATATGAGATGCGGCAGCTACATCAATCAACATAAGTTCTCTCCGCGAACAGGTTATTCTGTTGCACAGTGCAGCGCGTCCCCCCCGGAACCCAATGAGAACAATAGTACATGCGCGCCTTATAGCATTCTCTTACGTAAACGTGCGCTGTCAGGCACGGCGCGAGGCGCTTGACAATAGCATAATGGTGAAGCCCGATTTTTGACGGTTGTCGCGGTTCCTCCCGTATAGTATACCGAATGCGTAAACCGCCAGAAAATAATGAGGGTATTGTAAGGAGTTTGCGCATCAGTTATCAAGACCAAACGTTGATGCGCCACGATTTCACTTGTCGGGGAACATGTCTGGTCGTAAACCAATGTTCACGACGCTACACGCCAATATCGGGTCCAATCCATGCGCTTTGGCCGCCGCAACCAGGGCGTCGCTTTCCGCGCCCGGATTCAAAAAGAGTTCGACAGGCTTTCGCGCGGCAATGTCCTCTATCATGGTGAGAGCAACCGCGGGCGGCACATAGAGCGATACGCGATCAACATGGCCCGGTATTTCGGCAAGGCTACGGTACGCTTTCACTCCCTCAACTGTGTCCGCCTTCGGGGTCACCGGATAGACGGTCCAGCCGCCCTGCACAAAGGCGCGCACGGCCTTGTTCCCATACTTAGCGCGGTCTGTGGACGCGCCAATAATTGCGATGCTGGGCATAATACATTTCCTTTTTCTTCCAAGTCATAAATGATCAAAAGTAGTCTGGAGGGTGGGTGGAGCGAAGCGCAACCCACCGGGAAACGTGCTATAGTCGAATGGTGGGTTCCGCTTCGCTCCACCCACCCTAC
>SLFT01000441.1 GCA_007124105.1 Candidatus Hydrogenedentota bacterium
GAACCTGGTGGTTCTTGATCATCTCCTCGCCGACGGAGACTGCAATGAGGTGATTGAAGAACTGCATGGCCGTGATTCGGACTGTATATTTGTGGTGCTTACCGATAACCCGAAACCGGAACTGGCGGTTGCCTGGATGAAACGAGGCGCCGCCGCCTATATGCGAAAACCTGTCGCGCCCCAACACCTGATTGAAGTCTGCGTGCGGGCGCGCCGCGAAAAATCCCTGCTGCGTATCGAAGATTTGCTGAACAGGCGCACCCGCGCCATGCTTGAGAAAGAGCAACATACGCAGAGCATTTTTCGCGCCGCGCCTGTGGGCATTGGCCTGCTAATCAATCGCGTGTTTACCGAGGTAAACGACAAGTTCTGCGCCATGCTCGGTTATGATCGCGACGAACTCATCGGACAGAACGCGCGCATGGTGTACCCAAGCGACGAAGACTATACCTTTGTCGGCAAGGAAAAATACCGACAGATTTCAGAGTCAGATGAAGCGACGGGAAGCGTGGAAACGCGTATGGCCCGCAAGGACGGCACGGTTATTGACGTGTTGTTGAGCAGCACGGCAATTGACCGGAACAATCTTTCACGGGGGGTAACATTCACCGTCCTGGATATTACTGAGGAAAAACGCATAATGAAGGCGTTGCAGGTCAATGCGGAACGGCTTTCCCTCGCTTTGAAGGCCGGGCGTGTTGGCATCTGGGAATTCTGGCCTTTCAAGGAATCGGTTTATTTCAACGATACCTGGTATACGATACTGGGCTATCAACCGAATGAAATGCCGGCAAGCTACAATACCTGGCGCGACTTGCTGCACCCGGACGATGTCGCGTATTCCGAGGCGTATGTACAGGAAAGCATCAACACAGGCGCTGATTTCGATTTGCAATTTCGTATGAAAACGAAGGACGGCGCGTGGCGGTGGATGCAGGCCTACGGCTATGTAATGGCGCGGGACGAGAATGGACGGGCGGAGCTGCTTACCGGGACGCATACGGACATCACGGAACGTAAAGAGGCCGAACTTGCGTTGCGTGAGAGCGAGGAAAGATTCCGCGGTATTTATGATGTTAGCCCTGTGGGCATTGTCCTGATAAACACCGAAACACAACAATTTCTGGAAGCCAACGAGGGCTTTTTGCGGATTGTCGGATATACACTTGATGACTTGCGTGCGCTGACAGTCGAGGATATTACCCATCCCGAAGACTGGCATCGGGAAGTGCAGTATAACCGAGACTACACCCGGGGAAAACAGGGACGGTACGAACTCGAGAAACGCTTTATACACAAGAATGGTGCGCCCCGTTGGGTAATTGTATCGGCGGATGTATTGCATCTTGATTCCGAGCCGCATGTAATTGCCTGTGGCACAGTGCTCGATATTACTGAACGCAAGGTTGCAGAGCAAGAGCGCGAAATACTACAGGAACAATTGCTCCAAGCACAGAAAATGGAATCCATTGGGCGGTTGGCCGGCGGTGTAGCCCATGATTTCAACAATATGCTTTCCGTGATTATCGGCCAGACCGACCTCGCCATGAGTCAGGTAAAAAGAGAGTCTCAACTCTATGATGATTTACAGGAAATCGAATTCGCGGCCCAACGTTCGTCTGAACTGACGCGGCAGTTGCTTGCTTTTGCCCGAAAGCAAACGGTCGTTCCCCGTGTGCTGGGGCTAAACGAAACGGTGACGAATATGTTGAAAATGCTGCGGCGTTTAATCGGCGAGAACATCGAACTCGTCTGGCGTCCAGGCGATCAGCTGCACCCCGTCAAGATTGACCCCTCCCAGCTTGATCAAATACTGGCGAACCTGTGCGTGAACGCGCGCGATGCCATTTCCGGTTCTGGAAAAGTAGTTATTGAGACATCCAATGTCATGCTTGACGAAGACATCTGCAAGATATTGCCGGAAATGATTCCAGGCGCCTATGCGCGGATCACAGTCAGCGATACCGGGCAAGGCATGGACACGCATACCCTCGAGCACATCTTTGAACCTTTCTTCACCACCAAGGAAGAGGGCCGCGGCACGGGCCTGGGGCTCGCTACCGTATATGGCGCCGTCAAGCAAAATGGCGGTCATATCACCGTGGAAAGTGCGCCTGGCGCGGGCACAGCGTTCACCATGTATCTGCCCCGCGCCGAAGAGGACGAGCCGGATACGGCCCAAGCAGGCGAAACGATAATCGGCGGTCAGGGTGAAATCGTTTTGTTGGTTGAAGACGAGCAGGCTGTCCGACAGCTTACCCGGCGCGCTTTGGAAAAATACGGCTACACCGTGTTGGCGGCCGCCAGCTCGGAAGAAGCGATGGCGCTGACAGAAGAGCACTGTGGCCCCATCCATCTCCTGCTTACGGATGTGGTCATGCCGCACATAAATGGACCGTCTCTTTATCAACGTATTTCCGCTGTCCGCCCCGAGACCGGAGTGCTGTATATGTCCGGCTATCCCGGGGATATACTGGAAAATCACGGCGTGGGAAGAACAAGCCCTGACTTCCTGCAGAAACCTTTTTCCATCAAGGTGCTGATAGCAAAAGTGCGGGAACAAATGGACGCAAAAAGACTACATTGATAGCCTGAAATATCCATGAACTCTCGCGTGCGATCGAATGGGGGCGGACATTGCGCTTCGGTCATTTTTGCTGACTTTCGTAAAAAGTCGGTTTCCGAAATAAAGTGCGCTAACCCCCCCCCTCGATGTCAGGATTTCTGAACTTGCTGTTGCTTATGACAGGAGACAACCAATAAGGCGCTACTGTGTCAGCTGGCCAGACAGGTCTTCAGGCGCTACAGCAACCGGCAGACAAACATGGTCTTTGCAGACCTGGGCGCTGGGCGTTTCCAATGCCTTTTCACTGGGTCGCACGGCGGCCAGACCAAGACGCTCCGGCTCGTCTCCAGCGTATGCAAGTACGCGATGCGGAATATAGGTTTCGCCAATAACGCGTAGGAAGGCTTTCATTGTCGGATGCTTATCATCGCCAGCAAGGGTTATTTCTACAGAACCGCGATATAGCAAGTCCGCCGCAAGCAGAAGATTCGTGGACATGGCTGGCGCGTCGCGCATAACGTGTGCAGCGGCGCTTAATGTTTCACGCGCAAGCGTCGTGTACCGTTCCTCGTTGAACAGGACGCCAAGTCGCAACAGCGCCAGCGCCGCCTCGGCATTTCCGGACGGTTCCGGGGCGTCATGCAAAGGTTGCAGCCGCGCCACAAGATGTTTATGCTCTGCGCTTGTTCCGTAAAACGCGCCTCCAGCCTGATTATGAAACTTGTCTATCATCAGTGAGGCCAGCGTTCGCGCCACTTCCAGCCAGTGGTAATCGGCGGAGCATTCATACAAATCAATAAACGCATTCACCGTACAGGCATAATCATCAAGATACCCTGGAAGATGGGCTTTTCCGTTACGCCATGCGCGCAACAACGTATCGCCTTGAAACATAACATCGCGCAAAAATGCGCCCCCTTTAAGCGCGGCGTTACAGTATCGTTCCGTCTCCAATGCGAATGCTGCCTTGGCAAACGCCGTAATGGCCAACGCGTTCCAGGAAGTCAATATTTTGTCGTCGGTTTGCGGCGGTACGCGCCTATACCGCGCTTCCAGCAGGGTTTTCCGCAGCGGGGCGAGGTTGGGCGCATCTTTCTTCAGCGCCAGCACATTCTTGCCGTGGTGACCGCTTTCCTGGGATACAAAATTGCCGCGCTGCCTTACGTCATGACTTTCGCAAAACAGCGCCCCCGCTTCCTTGCCCAGGTGTTGCATGATTTCATCGCGGGTCCATAAATAAAACGCGCCTTCCTCGCCTTCGCTGTCGGCGTCCTGCGACGCGTAGAAACCACCGAGCGGGTCTTGCATGTCGCGCAGCAGGTAGTCCAACGTTTCACCCGCAACAGTCCTGTAATCCGAGATGCCTGTATGTTGCCAGGCTTCCAGGTAGACAACGGCCAGCCGCGCGTTGTCGTACAACATTTTCTCGAAGTGGGGAACACGCCATTCTTCATCTACTGAATAGCGATGAAACCCGCCGCCCAGCTGGTCGTAGATGCCTCCCTGTCGCATCCGGTCAAGGGTTGTCGTGACCATGGACAACGTTCCGGCCGCATTATTTCGGTGATGAAGACAGAGCAGCAGCGCCAGGGCGGCGCCGGCGGGAAATTTGGGCGCGCCGTCCCAACCACCCCACCGCGCGTCAAACGCATCGGCCAGCGCCTGTTCGGCGTCCTCAAACAATCCACGGTGAAAGTCTTCAATGCTTTTCGTAGAGGCCGGAGCGTGTTGCTGAAGCACCGACACAACCCGCGCAGCATGGGTCTCAACGCTGTCGCGGTTTTCATGCCAGCGCGACGCGATTTGTTCCAGAACATCTCGAAAAGCGGGCATACCGTAGCGTCGTTCGGGCGGGAAGTATGTGCCGCCGTAAAAGGGAGCGCGCTCCGGCGTTAGAAATACGCTCATGGGCCAGCCGCCCTGACCGGTCATGGCAACCACCGCTTTCATATAAAGCGCGTCAAGATCGGGGCGTTCTTCCCTGTCAACTTTGATGTTGACAAAATACCGGTTCATCAGCGCGGCGATAGCGGCATCTTCAAAGGATTCGTGTTCCATCACATGGCACCAGTGACACGCCGCGTAGCCAATGGACAAAAATATGGGCTTGTTTTCGCGCCTGGCCTGTTCCAACGCTGCGTCGTCCCAAGGCTGCCAGGCAACAGGATTGCTGGCATGTTGCAACAAGTAAGGGCTGACAGCGTGTTGCAGCCTGTTTTCACTGTGCATGGTCTGGCCCGACGCTGATTCGTTGTTAGTGGAACGATATATCATTGTATAGATGCTTCCTTATTTTTCATCATTGTCCGTTTGCAGTAACATAGCGTTGGGCGCTGACATTCCAGAGCGGATTTTTTTCGTTTCTTTGCGACCGAAGGTATTGCTGCGGCCATAACGCTTCTTCGAATGGGGTGTAGCCAACGGAAATAAATACGAACACGTCATCCCTGTGTTATTCTATTCGTTGTCAAGCGACATGGGTAATCAAGAGAAATACTACCTGCAACACTGACCGATTGGATGGCCGAAGGCGCCCCCTTGAGGCGATTTTATTGTTTTTATGGTCTGCGCTTCGGTATAGTTCTACTCTCCAAGCGGCATCATAGTTGATGGGGCGGGGCAAAAACAGGTACTGTAGTGATGTTGCTGGTGCGAGGCGAAACATCCGTAAAATAATAAGGCGCCCCATCCATAATAGGCAACCAGAAGGAATTGTTGTATTGAAATTAGTAATTGTTGAGTCGCCGGCTAAAGCGACTACCATAGGAAAATTCCTGGGCAGCGACTATACGGTACGCGCCAGTTTTGGTCACGTCCGCGATCTGCCCAAGTCAGCCAGCGAAATACCGGCGTCTGTAAAATCGGCGCCCTGGGCGCGACTAGGCGTCAACGTGGATGATGATTTTAACGCCATTTATGTGGTGCAAAAAGAAAGCCGTAAACATATTGCCGAGCTGAAGGAATTATGCAAGAAAGCGGATGAGATTATTCTGGCAACGGATGAGGACCGGGAAGGCGAGTCTATCAGCTGGCATTTGCTCGAGGTATTGAAACCGAAGGTTCCGGTGAAACGCATTGCATTCCATGAAATTACCAGGTCGGCCATAGACGAGGCCATGCGCCAGCCGCGCGACGTGAATGATCAGCTGGTACGCGCCCAGGAAACACGACGCATCCTGGACCGCCTGTTCGGCTACGAATTGTCTCCCGTGCTATGGCGCAAGGTACGCGGCAAGCTCAGCGCCGGCAGGGTTCAAAGCGTTGCGCTTCGACTTGTTGTGGAACGGGAAGAAGAGCGGCGGGCATTCATGAAGGCCGCCTACTTCGATGCCGAGGCTACACTGTCGCGTGAGGGCAAATCGTTTAAGGCCGTATTGACCAGTCTGGATGGAAAGCGCATCGCTTCAGGTAAAGACTTTGATGCCGATACGGGCCGCCTGAAGGCGGCGGAACAGGAACGGCTGGTCTGGCTGCGTGAAGACGACGTCAACGCGCTTGTAAACAAAATGACGGCGGCGTTGCCCTGGAAAGTAACGCGTGTGGACCAGAAAGAAACGCGTACGCGCCCGTACCCGCCATTCATTACATCCACTTTACAACAGGCCGCCAGTGCCATGTTCGGCTTTTCGCCGCGCAAAACCATGCAGGTGGCGCAGCGCCTTTATGAAGGCGTGAACCTGGGAGACGGCAGTCGTGAGGGGCTGATTACCTATATGCGTACCGACTCGGTGGCGTTAAGCGAAAAAGCGTTGCAGGACGCGGGAAATTATATTTGCGGCCAGTTTGGCGAGGAATATCACAAGCGGCGCCAGTATACAACCAAATCAAAGATGGCGCAGGAGGCGCATGAGGCAATCCGCCCCACCCAGATGGACCGGCCGCCCCAGGCGGTGACCGCATTTCTTTCAAAAGATGAACTGCGCCTGTACGAACTTGTCTGGCGGCGCGCCCTGGCGTCTCAAATGGCGGACGCTGTGGTATTGCGCACTTCGGTGGATATTGAATCCGCGGACGCGGACCATCGCGCCGAATTGCGGGCGAATGGCTCTGTTGTAGTTTTTCCTGGCTTTATGCGCGTCAGCAGGGACAAACAACGGGACGGCGAGTTGCCGGCGATTAAGGAAGGCATGACTGTTGGCCGGGAAGAAGCGGCGGATATTCAGCTGGGGTCGCTGGAACCGGTTTCGCATGAAACCCAGCCCCCTGCGCGGTTTACGGAGGCTTCGTTGGTAAAGCGGTTGGAGGAAGAAGGCATCGGCCGTCCTTCAACGTATGCGCCGACCGTGTCCGTTATTCAACAGCGTGGTTATGTTGACCGTATTGGTTCAGCGCTGGCGCCAACTTTTCTTGGCATCGCCGTCATTCTGCTGTTGCGAAAACATTTCTCTGACTATGTTGATCTGAGCTTCACGGCGCGCATGGAGGACACGCTTGACAATATTGCCGAAGGCCGCCAGGACTGGCTGCGCTTTATCAAAGAATTTTACTATGGCGACGTTGAAGCGGACATCTCCGGTTTGAAACCGCGCATAGAAGCATCTATTGAATCCATCGAGTATCCCGCGATTCCCATTGGCATGGATGACGCCGGCCAGGAAATTGTCGTGCGACTGGGAAAATCATCGCCGTTTATCCAACGCGGCGAGGGTGGTTCGGAAAATATCGCCTCTATACCCGAGAAAGTCTACTACGACGAATTGTCTGTTGAAAAAGCGCTCGACCTGCTGGAAAAGAAAGCGAAAGGCGAGGACGGCCTCGGCAAATGTCCGAAGACGCAAGAAACGGTCTACTTGCTTGAAGGCCCCTATGGCCCTTATGTGCAGTTGGGCGAAGCGGCAGCCGGAACGAAACCTAAAAGGACAAGTCTGCCGCGCGGCATGAAACCTGAAACCGTCACACTGGAGCAGGCGTTACAGCTGCTTGAACTGCCGCGCAGACTGGGAGAACACCCTGACACGGGGAAACCGGTTGATGTCGGCTTGGGGCGGTTTGGGCCCTATGTTGTGCATGACGGCGATTTTCGAAGCCTGGACCCATCCAACCTGTTTACTGTAACCCTTGATGAAGCGCTTGCCATGCTTGCCCAACCAAAGAAGGGCCGCGCATCTAAGAAACTAATTCGTTCGCTGGGGGTAAAGCCCGACAGTGAGACGGCTGTAGAATTGTATGAAGGGCGTTATGGTCCCTATGTTACGGATGGGGAGACAAATGCGTCGCTGCCCAAGAGCATGGCGGTTGAAGAGGTCACGCTTGATGAAGCGTTGCCGTTGCTTGCGCAGGCGGCCGAGAAAAAGGGAACACGAAAGAAACCGGCCAAAAAGAGGGCTGCGACCAAAAAGAAGGCGACCACGAAGAAGAAATCCAGTGCTGCCAAAAGTAAGCGCAGCGGCAATTAACAACCTGTAACGCATGGCAAGGGAGCGTTCATGGCTACATCAATAAAGCGGGTATTAACCATCGCCGGCAGCGACAGCGGCGGCGGCGCCGGCATCCAGGCGGACCTGAAAACATGCGTGGCGCTGGGATGTTATGGTATGACGGCCATTACCGCCGTTACCGCGCAAAATACCGTGGAAGTGAAAGGCATTCATGAAATACCGGCGGCTGCGGTTGGCGAACAACTGGAAGCGGTATTCACGGACATTGGCGTTGACGCCGTCAAAACCGGCATGTTGATGAGCGCGGAAATTATTGATGTGGTTGCGACGCTTCTGGAACGCTTTCAAGTTCCGAATCTTGTTGTGGACCCTGTGATGATCTCGAAGAGCGGGGCACGGTTGCTGCAGGATGACGCTGTTGGCGTATTGAAAGACCGGTTGTTGCCGCTTGCAACAATTGTAACGCCCAATGCCCCCGAAGCGACGGCATTAACAGGCCTTCCCCTGGATGAAGATGTTGACGTTTCCGAAGTGTTGGAAGCGCTGCATTTACTGGGGTCGCGTTATGTCCTGCTGAAAGGGGGGCACTTTGATTCTGCGGAGGCAACGGATTATTTATTTGACGGCGATGTCCAGCGCGTATACTCTACGCACCGGGTCGCCACTCGGCACACGCACGGAACCGGATGCACCTATGCCGCCGCCATCGCCTGTCACCTGGCCCAGGGAAGCGCGCCGCCTGAAGCGGTGCGCCTGGCCAAGGATTACCTGACCGGCGCCATAGAAGGGAGCGCAATACTGAATATTGGCAACGGCGTCGGCCCTCTGCACCACGGCTGGAATTTGAATATCATTCGGGAATGAAAACAAGGCGGCAGAATAGCCAGGGATACACAGAAAATCGAACCCATCTTGTATTATCAGGTATGATATACTTACTCGCGCAATGAGGACGGTGGTTAGTCGCTGTTCTCTACACAGAAGCCTTTTGTCGCGTCAATGCGACTATGTGGCGCGGACGCTAAGACGCGAACAGGGGTACTGAATAAAACCGTTGTGAGAATCCCATGTACGATGAATCAGCAATAGAGGTTTTTACTACACCGTCAGGATTAGAACGGCATCGCCTTCCGGTTATTTATCCGCAATTGAACAAGCATCGCAATATCGCTTCTGATACCCCTGCGTTCGCGGTACATAAGGCTGTTTTCCAGGAAATGCTCTGGAAAGAGCAGTTCCATCACTTGAGCGCTACAAAGCAAAAGAAACTTGGCCTTGAGATGAACGCCAAACGTCCCGAGGTAGTGCCCAAACAAAAACAGAAGATTGCGGAAATGCGTACGGAACTGGCGCAACAAGAACTGACGCACGCGTATAAGCTACTTGGAAACGCGCTGCAACAAGCGCCGCAATTCGCCTGGGACGTTCTTAAAGAATACCCCGATTGCCCAAAGCCGAAACCTGAGATGTCGGAAACGCCGGAAGCGCCTGTTAAACCGTCCTTGCCACGAGAACCACTAATCACCGACGCGGCCTTTAGGCCGAAACTGGGCCCCCTGGAAAAACTTGTGCGTTCCAAGCGGGAAGAGAAAGAACGCGAGGCACATCTCCATTTTGAAACCGCCCATACCCAATGGGAACAGCTCACATTGCGTGTGCGACGTTTGTATCAGGAGCAAATGGCGCAGTACAAGCAACAAATGCAGGTCGCCCAAGAAAGCGCCAGGCAGGCAATTCAGGACTGGGAGCAGGCCAAGGAAGACTATTATCGGGAACGTGAAAAATGCGTACAGATAGTGGAAGAAAAAAAATCCGCCTTTGAGAAGCATGATCCACATGCCGTCCTTGATTATTTTGATATGGTGCTGGCCATTTCAAATTATCCCGCGTCTTTCCCACAGAGTTATGAAATGGATTTCGAGGCAAAAGAAAAGATGTTGATCCTCGATTATCTACTTCCACCGCTGAAGGGGCTTCCGCGCCTGTCCAAAGTCGCCTACAATCAAGAGTTGGACGCCTTTGTTGAAACCGTAATAGATGAAGAAAAACGCGACAACCTCTATGCCCAGTTGCTGCACGAAATCCCGTTGCGCACGTTTCATGAAGTCTTTTCCATGGATACCGTTGAGGCAGTCGCGGCCATCCAGTTCAGGGGATACCTGGATATGGAAGAAGAAGAAGAGGAAGAGGAAGAGGGAGAGA
>SLFT01000328.1 GCA_007124105.1 Candidatus Hydrogenedentota bacterium
GTCCGGGCTTATCCAGCTCGCGGGCGCCATTGAAATACCTGACGTCAAACCGAAGTTCTTTCAATACCGTATCCGGCCATTCCCCTCTGACATAATCACCGAAGACGCACTGCAAATAAACGGCATTACCCGTGAGGAAATGGCAGAATATCCGAACCCCGAATCCGTGTACAAAACATTTGTAGCGCTGCTCGATAACTACGTGGACCGTTACAACCGCGCCGACAAGTTTCATTTTATCGGTTACAACGCCATGTTCGATTCGGACCATCTCCGCGCCTGGTTTGAAAAGAACGGCGACAAGTATTTCGGTTCATGGTTTTTCCATCCGCCGATTGATGTCATGGGCATGGCGGCAGTTCATTTGATGCAACGTCGGGCGCGGATGAAGGATTTCAAATTGCTGACGGTGGCGCGAGAGTTGGGGATGGAGGTTGATGAGGAAAAGGCGCATGACGCCCGGTATGACATTGCGCTGACGCGGATGATGTTCACGTTGCTGTGTGCTGCACAAAAATAAGCCCCGACGCAAACCGTCTTCACGTGTCTGCGCCGGGGCGCCCTCATTTTGTTACGCTGTTTCCAGCGTTGTCAGCGTCACCATCCGAGATTGTTCTGCTGCGGTTGTTGCGTTCCCACATCATCGGAAAACCCTTTAATATAATACACGAGGAATCCGTGGTCATTGATGTCCGCTTCTACGACAATCCGCTTCCCGATCAAGCCCTGCTTCTTCGTCTCGAAGTCCTCCCCGTCTTTCGCCTCAACGCCGAGTATTTTCAGCTCACTTCTTAGGCGCTCAATGGCCTTATCCGAAGTCAAATGGGATTTCTTCTCCACCTCCACGGATTGATACGGGCCATCAACCACGCGCAAGTGCCAGACCATTCGGGGCTTGTTCTTCCTGTCCGGTTTTGTATAAAGTCATAGTAGGGGTTGGTTTGGAGGGATTGAAAGAATGTGCGGCACCGGATTGGAATGTCTCTATTCGCCCACAGAAGACGGGGAGACCCTGTCGCGAATTATATGTGTTGTCAGAGAGATAACCGGACACAGACCGATTACGGCGTTCAATGGCAACAACCAGTTAAGCAGACAACCGTGCGCCGGACACAGGCAGTTTGGCAAAAACGTGAACACCCACTTCGTTATTCACCAGCCGCGCCCTGCCCACCCCCTGAATTATTTCCGAATAGACCAGCCACAGCTGAATCCGCTGTAACCGTTCATCCTCAGAGCAGGTAGGCAGATGCACCTCGAACTCATTCCATTCAACGGGCCGTTCCGCAAAATCAAAAACGTCCTCGTCCACCTGTATACCCAGCACCACCTCATCACGCTTCCATTGTTTCTTCCATTTCTGGATTGCCAGGGTGGCGCGGTAGAAACAGGCGTCAAATGTTGTCTGTAACATGTCCCCGTCTGGCAGCCTCCTCTTCGTGGCCGCTTGCAGTGGCGCTTGTCCAGCCGCCCAAGGGGGGGCCGCCTGGTTCGAAAAAGTACTTCTCTGTACATCCTTCTTCTAACTCCTACCTGTGCGTAAGAAAAGGAGTCCCTTCTTTTTTTTTTTTTTTCCAAAGGGCGGCGATAGTTTCCCGCTTTACCATTTGTGCGTAAAGCGCCATATCCCACTTATATTAAAGGGTTTATAGGCCCTATCACTGAGTGCGTACCCCTTTATTTTTCCGTGTTCCCGTGTTTTTGGCACGCGCCATGCTAAACGACCAAAACGAGTGTTTTGCCTTTCCAGTGGATTCTGTTTCATCTCATCCACGCGACAAAACAGAAGTGCAACATCAGTGAATGCCCTAACAGGACAGGAGACCTTATTTTTATGAACATAAACCAATATCTACTTTTGCGTCCGCGAGCGCGGCGTGGTTATGCCGCTGCCCTTCTTGTGTTTGTCGTGTGTTTATTGTTCTCCAGCCTTCCGGCGCAGGGGGAGGAAATAGCGGACATCCTGGTGGAACACAAGGTGATGTTCGATACTTTGTGGGTCATGGTCGCGGGATTCCTTGTGTTCTTCATGAACGCGGGCTTTGCGTTGGTGGAGACGGGGTTTTGCCGCGGCAAGAATGCCGTGAACATCTTGGCCAAGAACTTCATTGTCTTCGCTATCGCCTGCCTGACATTTTGGGCGACCGGTTTTGCGTTGATGTTCGGCGATGGCAACGGTCTGCTCGGGCTTGCGGGTTTTTTCCTGCGCGGCGCAGACAACAGCCCGATGATAGACAATGCCTACGCGGGCGTGTATACGTCCATCAGCTGGACCGGGGTGCCTCTGGAAGCGAAATTTTTCTTCCAGCTGGTGTTCGCCGCCACTGCCGCCACCATTGTCTCGGGGGCCGTGGCCGAGCGCATTAAGTTTCAGGCATACATTCTGTTTGCCGCGTTGCTGGTGGCGGTGATGTATCCGATCACGGGCCACTGGATTTGGGGCGGCGGCTGGTTGAGTGAGTTCATGGATGTGGGCTTCCTCGACTTCGCCGGGTCAACAGTGGTTCACAGCGTGGGCGGCTGGGCCGCGTTGGCCGGGGTTATCATGCTTGGCCCCCGCATAGGCAAATACCGCAAGGACGGCGCAATAAACGCCATCCCCGGTCACAATATTGCGTTGGCCACGCTGGGCGGTCTTATCCTGTGGCTGGGCTGGTTCGGCTTCAATCCGGGAAGCACCATGGAAGCGGACGGCGCGGCCATCGCGCATATTGCTGTTACAACAGCCATGGCGGCGGCGGCCGGGATAGCGGCGGCCACCGCGTACTCGTGGGTGCGCCTGGGCGCGCCGGACTTGAGCATGATCATCAATGGTTGCCTTGCCGGTCTGGTCGCCATCACTGCGCCCTGCGACGGCGTGAACATCGAGGGCAGCGTGATTATCGGTCTCATTGCCGGGATACTGGTTGTGGAGTCCGTGATTACTTTCGATAAACTGCGCATAGACGACCCGGTGGGCGCCATCTCGGTGCATCTTGTGAATGGTATATGGGGCACCCTGGCGGTAGGCCTGTTCAATACGGAGGTCGGTCTGTTCTTCGGCGGCGGGGCGGCGCAGCTGGCAGTGCAATCGGTGGGTATACTCGCGGTGGGCGCTTTTACCCTGGCTGCGTCATTCTTATTCTGGGGCATTACAAAGGCCGTACTTGGGCTGCGCGTCACCGCCGAAGAAGAATATCTTGGTCTTGACAAAAGCGAAATGGGCCTTGAAGCCTATCCGGTGGACGCCACCATGTCCGACTACAAAGCCGCCCTTGAAACCTGAACCGGACCCGCATACACCTCAACCAAACATGCCGCCGGCGCAACAACCCTTGATGCTCCGGCGGCATGATTTATACGCTATTTGCGCCTGTAGCTGTAGGGTGGGTACAGCGAAGCGGAACCCACCGAAACCGTACACAAGCGTCTCACAACCGGTGGGTTTCATTTCGCTGCGCCCACCCTACGGTCACGTTTATAGAATACTTCTACTCCTCAATAAAGCCGTGGTACAGCCCCATGTAATAGGGCAGCAGGAACACCGTACCGCTGCCCAGGGTGCTGCCGTTTCCGCCATAGTCCAGCGTCCAGGGGTCGGTATTCCAGTGGTGAAAGAATCGCTCGGACACGGGCAGTGTTTTTCCGTTGACCGCCCGATACCCCCGATCGGTCCGGTGCGGTTCATACGGCATGGACGATTGTTGCGGCGGCAGGCGCAGCAGGTCAAGGCGATGGCTGTTGCGGTGTCCCCAACCGACGCGGTCCAGTGGGAATTCCAACAGCGTTTCGACAGCATCTTCGAGCCATCCGTCCCACGGCCCAATATCATGGACGCCCCAGGGGTTTGTGTGCGTCGCGTCCAGGCCAAACACGGCGTACATAAAATTGAAAAGTGGGTTCTGCTCGGGTTGTTCGTTTATCCACGCGGAGTAGAACGAGTACAGCATCAGATCGCGCAGTTCTTCATCCTTCGAGTATTTCATCAGGTTGTAGAAACACATAAACGCCATTTCATCATCGGATTGATTGCCCGAACCGGGGCCGAAATGGGCCTTATAACGCATGGCGTTGGTGTGAAAATGATGCTTGTCCATCAGTTCGCGGCTGACGGCGCCATACTTGGCGTCGCCGGTGACATGCTCGGCCACGGCCAGGTATGACAACATGCTCAATGATTTCAGGCCGCGTTCATCCCACCAGTTCTTGTCGTTGTTTAACAGGTCCGGATTGTAAATGCCCCAGCGCGTGGGCGTACCGTCAAATTCCATCAGATTGAAGTCGTGCTCGATGAGATGATCCGTGAGATCGCGCACCACCTCGCGCACCCGCTCCTTTTCCTCCTCGGTCTCGGCCACATAATCGTAATAGGCGGGATAGAAGAAGTAATGGCCGTCAATCTCGTCCGAGCTGGTATCGCTTTTCCAGTACCATTTGCCGTCGCCGCTGACCGGCCAGCGCGGTTCATACACTTTCCAGAGCGAATCATTCTGTTCACGATGGCGCGTGTCCCTTTCGATACGTTCGTCGTTGGGATCGGGGCCGTCGGTGGGCAAGATAGTGCGGGCCACGTATCCTTTGGGCGGTCGTATTTCGCCGGTCTGTGTAACTTTCTGCAGGAAACGTAGCGCCTCGAAAGCGCGTTCCGCCCGGTCTTTGGCGAGCGGGTCGTCGGTGGCGGCATACGCGAAACACACGCCCGCGCCATACATGGCCGTCCACAGCCCGTCATTATCGCTGTCGGTGCGGATGATCTGCGTTTTGTCTCCCGGCGCGCCAAGGCGCACTTCGGAAACATACCCGTAAGGCGTACGTCGAATATACTGTTCCATTTCTTCTTCATAGAACGCGGCTTTCTCGGCGAGGGTCATGGTCCGCCAACCGATCCAGCCAACGCCCGCGTTGGTGGCGAACCATGCGTCGCCGTCCTCGTTGACAATCATGGCGCACCTCGTCGCCCGGAAGCCAACGCCGCCCCTGACGATAACGCCATTGTCCGTCTTTGTATCGTATCGCGCCGATTTGTGTGCCGAACCACACCGACCCGTCGTCGCCCGCGCCCATGCAGGTAAAATCGTTATAGGGAAGTCCCTCCTGACCCGTGTAGAAGGTCCAGGCGTCCCCGTCGCGACACGCCGCGCCGGCCAGGGTGGCGAACCACAAGCGCCCGTCCGCGTCCACGGCGGCGCCACGCACATCTTCCACGGCCCACTGCCGCCCCTGGCCGTCTTTGATCCCGGCTTTCTCGTAAGCGCCCGCATCGTTACGCAGATAAAGCCCGTCCGCCGTAGCCAGCGCCGTCGGCGCGTCACTGTCGCCCGCCGCCTGCCGCACTGGCACGGCGTCATCAGGTATTTCATCGGAGGCCCACTCGTTCAACGTCCACGCGCCATACTGAAGCGTTAAGGCCTGCTGCGTCGGTTCCATGTCTTCCACCACAACCCAGCGCCCGTCCACGTATCGCGCCGCGCCGTCCGCAGTCACGGCAACAAGCCCGTTTGCGTCTGCATGTAAGGCAAGCACATCATCCGACGGCAGCCCGTCGGCCTCGGTGTACTGCCGCGCAATCTCCTGGGGGAAAGCGCCTATCTTCATGGAAGCGGCGGTTGCGGTTGCTGCGACAGCGACAAGTGTCCCTGTAAGCGCTACTGATAGTACTGATGCCTGCATGTGATGTTCTCCTTTTTCCGATTGTAACTGTCTAGTAGAACGGTGGGTTTCGTTTCACTTCACCCGCCCTACGGCCCATTCTTGAGGTTTATTGGCAGACAGTTATTTTATTTTCTTAATCTTCTTTATCCGGCTGTAAGCCTCGTTCAGCGCGCGCATGGTGTCTTCATCGCCGCCCCGGTCGGGGTGGTGTATTTTTGCCTTGGCGCGGTAGGCGCGCTCTACTTCTTCCCACGACGCGGACGACGACAAGCCCAACAGGCGAAAACACATATCCACATCATTTGGGCGCGGCCCTGGCGGATCGGGCACATATTCGCCGCGCAATTCGCGCAGGCCGCGCACGACATGCGGCCACAGCCCTGTCGCGCTCAAGGCGATGATGATGAGTATGATGATGATGAATTCTTGTATTCCGGGCATAGATTTTATACCTGTCGGCGCGTTATGCAATGCGCACAGTAGCGTTTATCATGGCAAGACAACACCCAGTCGCATCAAACGTCGTACATTCGACGCCTGGCTTTTGCGTATCACATATACATTGCCTTGCTTGCGCAACGCAATAAGAGAATGCGGGCGCCGTCCGCGCCCATTTCACGGTTTATCCTTGAATCGAAAAATATTGTCCACCGCCTCGCGTATGCTGTTGTCGTCTGGTTCATCAGGACGCCCGCCAAAACGCGTACGATCGCGACGCCAGCGATTGAACATGGGAATAGCCTTCATCAACCCCGCCCCGGCAATCATGCCGCCAAAATGGGTTGCAATGGAGGTGCTCGAATCGCCCGCGCGCAGTCCCATGATATTAAACAGCACCACCAGAATCACGAGCCAGGTGGCCGTGATGGGTATTGGAAAGGGAAACAGGTAAAACTGACGTTGCGGGTCTATCATGGCAAAGGCCACCAGTACGCCCATGGTCGCGCCGCTGGCGCCGATGACCGTGGCGTACTCACCGGTCAGCACATAGGGGAGCCCCGTTGCCAATACGCCCAACCCGCCGCAGGCCAGGTAAAACCGTACAAATTGGCGCGACCCCAGAACGCGTTCCACCTCAGGCCCGAAGATGAACAACCACAGCATATTCATGAAAAGATGGAGCAGGCCGCCATGAAGAAACTGATAGGTCACGGCGGTCCACAGGAAACCGTAATAGAAATTTCCGGGATGATAACCGAACCAGTACGTCAGGGAGAGCCAACGCGCCCCTGTGCGCAACAACAGCCCCGTCTCAATGGGCAGCAACAGCAGCTGTATCGCAAAAATCACCGCATTCAACAGGATCAGCCGTTGCACCGCCCAGGTAATTTTGGGCAGTTGCAGGGACATTCTCATTTGCGGCTCGTAGTATTGCTCCATGACGCCATTCTGTTTGCGGTCGCTTACGCCGGATTACGGTTTACTCAGCGCTGCCAGGTGCCTTTATCAACACCTATTGTACACAAAAGCGCTGATATTCTAAAAGCCGCCGCCGCAGGCGTCAGGCAGGTTGTCAAAAGCGGCAACCTTTTGCACAATGAGCGCGGCCACAGTATGCGCGCATTGCACAACGCCCGTGCAGGCCACTATACGGCCCGGCGCGGGCAGGTGGCCATACTGCCGATAGCATTCGGGGAACAGCACGGCTTCGAAGACGCCCCAGGCGTCTTCAAGGGTCAGGAACTTCATGCAGCCCCGTCCGTTGCGCAACGCCAGACGTCGCTCGGCGATAACAACACCAATGGCTGCTATCTGCCTGCCGTCGTAGTCCGGCAGGCGCTGACTTGCGGTGAAAGGACGCTCGCAACAGATTACGGCGTAATCGCGCAGGGGATGCGCGGACAAGGGCATACCGAGCCGAGCCCATTCGAGAATGGCTTTCTTGCGCGCGCTGTAGTCGGGCAGCGTGGGAATGCCCGCGGCTGCAAGGGCGAACAGGCGCATGTTTTCTCTTTCGTAATCGTCCCGCAATTGCCATAGCCGCATGGGCCGCGTAAGGGGCGGCGCGTTTGCCGCATCGGACAACGCATCCAACGCGCCCGCCTGACACAGCGCTTCACCGTCGCGCGCGCCAATGGGGACACGGGTGAGCAAATCGTCCAGCGACTGGAACACACCGAAAGTCCGCGCATCGAGCAGCGCACGGGCTGTCTTTTCAGTCAATCCGCCTATCTGCGCGAGCCCCACACGCACCGCGTCGCCTTCCTGGGCATAGGTCCACTGGCTGCGATTTATATCGGGCGGCAGCACGGCCACACCGCGCCGGCGCGCTTCGCTCACATACACAGGCGCGTTATAAAACCCGCCGCCGTTGGCCAGCACGGCGGCGAAAAATTCGACGGGATAATGCGCCTTCAGATAAACGCACTGACAGGCGATTTCGCCATAAGTGGCCGCGTGCGCCTTGCAATAGGCGTATTTGGCAAAGTTGGCGATCTGTTCCCAAATTGCGCGCGCCGTTTCTTCCGACAAGCCCCGCGCAACAGCGCCGTCAATAAAGCGTTTCATATTCCGCGCCATCTCACGGGGGCGTCGCTTTTTGCTCATGGCGCGGCGCAGCGCGTCCGCTTCGTCCAGCGTCATGCCCGCCGCGGCATGGGCCACTTTCAAGACGTCCTCCTGGTAGATCATAACGCCGTAAGTGTCGCGAAGCGCCCGTTCCATGGTTGGATGAGGACAAGTTGCCGGTTCGCGGCCGTGACGGCGGTCAATGAAATGTTGTTTCATGCCGCTGCCCGACGCGCCAGGACGCACCAGCGCGATGCCCTGGATAACAGCGTTGCAATCCCGCGCGTCGAGTTTGCGCAGCAGCCCGCGCATGGCGGGCGATTCGATTTGAAAGCAGCCGATGGTGTCGCCCCCGCGCAACAGCGCAGCTGTTGCCGGGTCCGGGTCGGGTATCGCCTCGATGTCGAAGTCCGGGTCGCGCGCGGCGCGTATGGCCGTTACAGCGTCATGTATCGCGCTCAGGGCGCGATGGCCGAGCAGGTCCATTTTAACCAGCCCCAGTTCTTCGATGGGGTCTTTGTCGTACTGGGTGATTACAATGCCCTTGGCCGCCCGTTCCAGGGGCGTATAGCGCGTGATCCTGTCCGGGGCAATCAACATGCCGCCCGCGTGAATGGACAGGTGCCGGGGCAACCCGGCAATGGACTCGGCAATGTCAATCACGCTTTTCAGCGGCTCTTCATCCACGCGCACCCCGCGACATTCCGGGAGCGTGGCGATGAGCAGGCGCAGGTCCTCAGCGCCGTAATGAGGGATGACGCGGACAATCGGCGCAATGTCGCGCTCGGTGAACCCCATCGCCTTCGCCGTCTCTCGCACAGCCGATCGCGCCTGAAACGTGTTTCGCGTACAGATCATGGCGACGCGGTCCGCGCCAAAGCGTTCGTAAACGTATGCGATCACACGGTCGCGACCGCGCCAGCAGATGTCCAGGTCTATGTCCGGCGTATCACGGCGCGACCTGTTCAGAAAACGCTCAAAATAGAGGTTGTGCCGGAGCGGATCGGCCCGCGTAATGCCGAGCGCATACGCCACAATGCTGTTCGCCGCCGAACCGCGCCCCACTATGGGAATCTCATTGTCCCGCGCGAATTGTATAATGTCCGCTACAATCAGAAAATAAGGGGCAAAGCCCAGGTCATGGATCACGTCAAGTTCATAGCGGGCGCGATCGCGCGCAGCGGACGTTACTGGTCGGTAACGACAGCGCAATCCCTCGAAAGCCTGTTTCCTGAGTCGCGCGAAAGGCGTGTCGCCATCCCGCAACGCAATCTTCGGGAACAGCGGCGCGCCCAAGGATAATTCGACGTTGCATTCCTCGGCCACCCAGGCGGCGGCGTCCAGCGTTTCCGGCCACAAGCCATAAAGCCGCTCGATGCGCTCTGGCGACCGGAACCACGCGCCGGAAGACGCCGTCGCCCCAGGCGGCAACAATGCCTCGGTGGTATTCAGGCGTATCGCCGTGAGAATACGATGCGTCCGGTAATCCGCGGGGTTCAGAAAATGTACCGGCGCTGTCGCCGCGGCAGGCGTTCCCAGGCCGCGCGCAACAGCAAGCAACGCTTCCGCGCGGCGCCGCGACGCCGCGTCGCCGTAATGGGCTATGGCGGCCAGCGGCGCAAAGCCCTTCCGGACAAGCCGTCGCAGCAACGCGCCATCGTCGCTGAGTATAAAAAGACGCTCGGAACCAAAATCGAACGGCCATTGGTCCAGCCGCGCCGCGTCCGCCTCGCCAAGACGCACAGCCGTGATAATCTCGCACAAATGCACATAGCCGATGCGGTCCCGCGCCAGCAACAGGCAAGGCCCCAGACGCGCGCCCAAAATCGGCTTTACCCCCGCCGCGCGCGCCGCCGTGTAAAATTCCACAGCGCCGTACAGACCGTCCGTATCGGTCAGCGCAAGCGCCTTCATATCATATTCCACCGCGCGCGCCGCCAGCTGACGCGGCCAGGCTGTGCCCGACAACATTGAATAACAACTATGTACTTCAAGCGGAACCGACA
>SLFT01000355.1 GCA_007124105.1 Candidatus Hydrogenedentota bacterium
CACTATGTCCCGCACTGAGGTAACCGATTACTAACAGGGTGAATATGATATAAAAAACAATCTCTCGTTTGAAATAGACTGTCCCGGTGCCATGAAGGTTTCGCAATCGTTTTTTTAGTCTCTACGGAAATGGTTGTATAATAGGCTAGCGTATCAAGGCAATAGTTGTTTGGGGCGAACTATAAAGAACACCCTATCCCTCTTGTGGCGTGGGGGTGTATTCAAACGGAAACCGGAAGGCCGTATTTGTACCGTTACCGGCATCTATAGCGCGGGCACGAAAGCGAGGGGGAAAGTCGTTCACGCGTTTTTGGCGACTTTGTACGCATTGAAAATGCTGGCACACCCATTGTCTGGCTCGTCCGACGCTGTCCGACTGCGCCCGACGCTGGATACAGGTTTATGGCGCTGCCAGGCGGGCCCAGGGGTTGCGGCTCACTCGGGCACGACATAAACGCGCGTACAACGCTCTGTGTTGTGGCAAGGACATTTTACCGTGGGGTTGCCCGTCAATCCCGGTAAATGGCGACTTCATCGCCTATATGCAGGACATGTCTGTCCGGCCAGTCATTCCATTTGAACAGGTCGCTGACGCGCACGCCGTACTGTCGCGCAATACTGGTGGGGTTCTGCCCGGCGGTTACTTTATGCAGTAGTCGGGTGGATTGCGAGGCCTGCGCCATTTGCACATCGTCGCTTCGATCCCGCTGCCCGGCTCCTTTAACCGGATTGCGTACCGTTAACGTCTGGTTCACCCGGATGATAGACTTTGCGCTGAGGTTGTTCCATGCCAGCAAATCGCGGGTGCGCACGCCATAGCGCGCTGCAATGGCGCCGGCAGTCTCGCCGGGCGCCACTTTGTGTGTAATGGTCGCCGGCGTCGAGGGCGCTTGCTGCGCCTCGGCGACACGTTCGCTCGCCGCGGGCGCGGACTCTCCCGCCACAACCAGCGTATCGCCGGCGCGGATAACGGTGTTCCGGCTCAGGTTGTTCCAGCGCAGCAGATCATTCACGGAAACGCCGTACAGCTGTGCAATAATGCCGGGGTATTCACCGGGTTTGACTGTGTGGCGCCGTATCGGTTCTTCTTGCGGCGCGGGCGCTTGCGCCGTTCCCACGTTTATCCGTTGCCCCACACGGATTTGCGATCGGGTTCCCATATTGTTCCACTGCTGCAAATCAGTCACACGCACATTATGCGCGCGCGCGATATCGTAGAGTGTGTCGCCGCGTCGCACCGTATATTCCTGCTGTATTTTTGGGCGTGGGGCCGCTGCCGCCGTTGCCTGGGCCGTCGTCGTTGTTGCGGACGCCGGTTCAGGCGCGCCGCCGCCTCGGTTCATGGCGTCGCCGGGCAGTTGCAGGGTTTGATTGACTTGCAACGATCGGGCGCTTCGGATATTATTGATGCGCATGAGTTCGTTGCCGCACACGCCGTAACGGCTGGCGATCTGCGAGATGGTTTCGCCCCGTCGCACACGATGCGTTCCGGCGTGGCGCACCGACGGCATGGATTGCAGGGCGGCAAGAAACTGGGCCCGCTTCTCGCGCGGCACCGCCACGGGATATTCGCCCTGGGGCGGCGTCACTTCGCGCAGTAAATCGGGATTCAGTCCGGCCAATGTGCCGCGGGACAAGCCAAGCGCGGCGTCAATCTCTGCCAGGTTGTACATCCCCTTTACCGGGATGCGCAGCACATCCTCGAACGGTTCCGGCTCATAGTCAAACCCGTATTCCTCGGGGGATTGCGTGGCGATGATATAGGCCATCAGCCGCGGATAGAATTTCTTTGATTCCTGACGTATCCGGTTTGATGCCGGCGGCGTATTGATCAGCGTAAACAAATCGCTTTGGCCGCCATTGGCGGCAATGGCCCGGCTCAGGCCGCCCTCGCCCATGTTATAGGCCGTAATGGCCAACGCCCAATCGCCGTCGAAGAAATCGTGCAGCGTTTGCAGGTAGGCAATAGCCGCTCGGGTGGAACTGTGCCAGTTGTACCGTTCGTCCACAAAGCTGTCCATACGCAGGCCATAGCGACGGCCCGTGGCCCGCATAAACTGCCACATGCCCCCCGCGCCGGCGGGCGAAACCACGCGAGGCTGGAACATACTTTCAACCATGGCAAGCCAGGCCAGGTCCTCGGGCAACCCCGCCATCCGGAATTCTTCCTTCAGATGGGGCATGTACCGCGCGCTTCGATTCAATCCCCGCTGAAACGTTCTTGGATAGGAGTTCTGCAATTCGTCAAGTTCGTCCAGGATAGGCTGCGGCAGGGGGTGTGGTATATGCAGGTCGCTGTAATGGTCTGAATGGGATACGCCAAGCCGAAGCAGACCCGCCCCTTCCGGTTCCACCGGCTCGAGTTCTACCGCGCCGATCTCTTCACGAGGAACAGGCTCAAAATGGGCTATATCCTTGTGAACACCGGCGCACCCCACCCAAAGAAGCGATAGTAGCGCCGCAACGCTTAACGCGCCCCATTTCCCTGTGCCTTCCGCTCTTCCGTTCAATATACCATAGGTTTTCACGGATACATGCTCCTATAGGCTTGCGACGGCATGGCAACGGAAGAGGAACTTTTCCAGACGACCGGTGCGCATGATTCTA
>SLFT01000188.1 GCA_007124105.1 Candidatus Hydrogenedentota bacterium
CAGCAAAAGGAGCTGCAAGACCAGGTGCTTACATCTGTGGGCTGGGGCGATGGCGGCGGCGGCCCGTCCCGAGAAATGTGCGAGCGCGCTTTGCGTATGGAGAATATCGAGGGCTGTCCAAAAACGACTTTTACCAATGTGTCCCGTTTTCTTAGGGAGTTGCGAGAACAGCCGGTTGAACGGCCGCGCTGGTCAGGCGAACTTTACTTGGAATATCACCGGGGCACGTATACGACCCAGGCAGGCACGAAGAAATGGAACCGAAAGATGGAGTTGCTGTTGCGTGAGACGGAGTTCTTCGCCGCCATGGCCATGCAGGACGGGTTCACCTATCCGGCGGAGGATATCGAAGCGCACTGGCGCACCCTTCTTACGAATCAGTTTCACGATATACTGCCGGGCACCTCCATCAAGGAGGTGTACCATCTGGCCGAAGAGGAATACAAGCGCATGAGCGCCGCGCTTGTCCATATCCGGGACGAGGCGCTGGCGACGCTTTCCTGTAGATTCACGCCGGACCCGGAGGGCCAGGAATGGCTCATCGGCAACGCGCTGTCCTGGAATAGAAGCGCCGTTGTCGAGTTGCCCGGGAAAGACTTTAATGGCGCTGTAAACGAAAGCGGCGCGCCCCTGCCCGCCCAGAAGACGCGGGACGGCCTGGCCGTCAGGGTGTCTCTGCGACCGCTGAGCGTGACGCCGGTGGCGCTGCGCAATCGCGAGGAGAGCGAAAACTCGCCCTTCTCGTATACCGGCAAGTCGCTGGAAACGCCGTTGTATCGGGTCGCTTTTGACAAAGCAGGCCGCATCACCAGCCTTTTCGACAAGGATGCTGCGCGCGAGGTGGTAAAACCCGGCAAGGCGCTGAATGCGCTGTATACCGCCGAGGACATGCCCTTGTATTGGGACGCGTGGGACATTGATCGCTATTATCGCGATACCATTCGTCAGGAAACACGACTCACCCGGCGCGAAGTGGCCGAGGACGGGCCGTTGTTCATTACCATCCATTCGGAATACAAGATTGGCCGCGCGTCCACGCTGCACCAGGACATGCGCTTTTACGCGGACAACCGCCGCATCGAGTGGCGCACCGAAGTGGACTGGCAGGAAAAGCATACACTGTTGAAGGTAGGATTTGCCGTGGACATAAGCGCGGACACCTGGCGCAACGACATCCAGTTCGGCCATGCCGTGCGCAATATGCACAGCAACACCAGCTGGGACCAGGCCCAATTCGAGGTATGCGCCCATAAGTGGGTGGACGTGTCCGAGGCGGGATACGGTGTAGCGTTGCTCAATGATTGCAAGTACGGACACGATTCACTGGATGATATGATTTCCATGACGCTGCTGAAATCGTCGAAAGCCCCCGATCCCGAGGCGGACCAGGGCGTACATGCGTTTACTTATGCGTTGCTCCCCCATATCGGCGATTTTGACGTGGAATCTGTTGTATACGAGGGCTACGCGCTGAATGTGCCGCCCACTGCGGTGAGCATCAAGGCGCGTCCGGTCATCGAACTTCCAGACGTCTCGGAAGGCAGTGTCTTTTGTGAGGTGACGCCGGGGAATATAATTGTGGAAGCGGTGAAGAAGGCGGAATCCGAAGACGCGACCATTGTGCGCCTCTACGAAGCGGGCAAACGACGTTCCAATGTAGGCGTCCGCTTTTCGCGGCCGGTCAAAAAAGTCGCTATCTGCAATCTTATGGAAGAGCGCGACCAAACATTAACCATCACCGAGGATAGTGTCGCCTTTGAGATGCGGCCCTTCGAGATAAAGACGCTGAAGGTTGTGTTCCGGTAGTCCAGTTGTCCCCTCGAACTGCTTGACAAGGAATTAAAGCAAGAGCGAATGCGGAATAGAGGCAGTATCCATGATGTGTGAAAGAGCCGCTTGGGCGCCCGGTTTCTTTCAAGGTTATGGCAACCAGTATTCGGGATTCACGGCAACGCCCTGCCGGCGCACCTCATAATGCAAGTGTGGCCCGGTGGCATTGCCCGTGGCGCCCACCAGGCCGATGGTCTGGCCGCGCCGCACACGATCGCCAACCTCCACAAACCGCCGATAAAGGTGGGCGTAGGCTGTTTCGTAACCATTGCCGTGATTGATGATTACGATGTTTCCATACGCACCCTGCCAACCGGAAAAGATAGTGTGCCCCGATGCCGTCGCCATGACCGGCGTCCCCTCTGGCACGGCCATGTCAATTCCCTTGTGAATACGCCCGCCCCGTGCAGCGCCAAAGGGAGAGGATATCCGCAACCCCGCATGTTCCACAGGCCAGATGTCAGGCGTTGTATGCGAAACCGGTTCACGTGAGGGCGGCGGGGCCGGGGTATAAACCGGCGGCAGCGCTGACCGTACGCGCCGCCGTGTTCGTGCGCACCCTGTGCCCGATAGAATCAATACCACACAGAGCGCAATAACAAAGATGCGCGAAACATAATATACCTGCTCCGTCATGTTTTCTAAGCAACCAGAATACAATATGTTTACTTTCATATTGTTTATGACATCCTCGTAAAGCCTGGATAATGCAAGCGTAGAACACCATTTCCACACTATATGGGACGCTCTCTTGCAGTATACCACAATATATAGAA
>SLFT01000297.1 GCA_007124105.1 Candidatus Hydrogenedentota bacterium
GCGGCACTGTAACGACCGTTTTCATGCGCGGGTCAGACGTGTTCCGACTTGTTATCCAGGGCCGCTTCAATGGCCTGGATGACTTCGTCGGCGCTGGGGCTGGTGGCGGGGCCAAAACGGGCTATGGGCTTACCGTCTCTGCCAATCAGAAACTTGGTGAAGTTCCACTTGATCATGCCGCCGTGGTCTGGGTTGGTGCGTCGTGAAACAAGGTCGTCATAGAGCGGCGCTTTGTTGCGTCCCAACACAGATATCTTTGAGAAGATTGGGAAACTCACGCCATAGTTCAGCGAACAGAATTCCAGAATTTCAGCGTCCGTTCCGGGTTCCTGGCCCATGAAGTCATTCGCCGGGAAGCCGAGTATCACGAATCCCGCTTCCCTGTATTGTTGATATAGGGACTCCAACTCTTCATATTGCGGCGTAAACCCGCATTTGGACGCTACATTCACAATCATGACAACCCGGCCCTCGTATTGGGATAACGGGATGTCGTCGCCGTTGATGTCGGTCATGGTATGTCGCAGTACATTTACCGCTTCGCCGCCGGCGTTGACGCGGCTATATCCAAACCATACAAGCGCCGCTACGAAGACCATACCCACAAGGAGAATCAACCAATAGTTCATGGAATCACCCTTTCGATGTTGTTGTTATAGTAAACACTTGCGTGTGACTGATTATTCATGGGATGAACGAGTTTATTTTTGGTTTCATCCAGACACCGTGCTACCATGCACGATGATTACACTAGCCGTACAGGCGGCTTACCGTCTGAACCTGAATGATGCAGCTGCTTTGAAGAAGGAGACCATACAGATGCGCGCATGGCGTTTTCATGAACCGGGCAATATCGCGAATCTTGTGCTGGAAGAAGTGGACACACCGCCGTTGAACATCGGTGAGGCCCTGGTGCGACTGGAGTGCGCCGCGCTGAACCCTGCGGACCGCTATCTGGTGCAGGGACAATACCCACGGGCGGGGGCGCCGCCCTTCACGCCCGGACGTGACGGCGCAGGCACGGTGGTGGAGGTTGGTCCGGACAGTCGGTTTACGCCGGGCGACAAGGTGTGTCTGCTCGGCGGCGGCCTCACTGGCGTATCGCTTCCGGGCACCCTGGCGGAATACGCGCCGTTGCCCGAGGCGTGGCTGGCGCCCATTCCTGACGCCTGGACTTTTGAACAGGCCGCGACAACGCTGACCAGTCTCACGGCGTGGCGGGCATTGGAGATTTGCGGCGGCCTGCAATCCAACGATACCGTGTTGGTCACAGGCGCGTCAGGCGGCGTGGGCGTGGCAGCGGTATTTCTGGCCAAAGCCTTGGGCGCGCGGATTGTCGCCCTGTCGCGCAGCGCGGAAAAACGCAAGAACCTCATCGCCTTGGGCGCGGATGCCGCCATTGACACTGAATCGTCAACCCTTGAAAAAGAAGTGCGCGCCGCCGCGGGCGACCAACCCATATCGTTGGTAATCGAGAATTTGGGCGGCCCGTATCTTGAGAAAAGTGTGCGCATGGTCGCGCCGGAAGGCAGGATTATGGTGATCGGATTGCTTGCCGATCTTACTGCAACCGTTACCATCGGCCTGCTTATTCATAAGAATATCCGTATTCAGGGTATGAGCGTGAACAATTTCAAGGCGAAAGAGGCGCAGGATGCCTGGACAAAAATCGTTGACTTGTATAACGCTAATCATCACCGCCCGCCCATCAGCCAGGTCTTTCCCTTCGCGCAGGTACAAGAAGCGTTCGCGCATTTGCAAGCCGGGCCTATGGGCAAGGTGCTGGTTCGTTGCAGCGCATAAATCATTGTGGCGTCTTCCAGTGCCTGTTGGGTTGCTTATGAAGCGGCAGCTATGATACGTCCGTTAAAACGCGGCTAATAGCGGTTTGCGTCTTTGTCACTCCGCAGTTGCGTCGGGATTTGCCGGCAGCGTCTTGATGCCAATGTGCATGCCCGCCATGACAATGGCTACCACTGGCGACAGCAGGTTGAAGAAGCAGAAGGGCAGATACGCGAAAGTTGATACGCCCAGTACGCTTGCCGCGAAAGCGCCGCAGGTATTCCAGGGCACCAGAACAGAAGTAAGCGTACCGCCGTCCTCGAGCGCGCGAGAGAGATTGCGCGGCTCCATGTTGTATTGTTTGTACGCATTTCGATACATGCGTCCCGGCAACACAATAGCCAGGTACTGTTCCGCTACAAAGATATTGAACAGCGCGCTGGTTGTTATGGTGGCGATGATCAGGCTGCCCGCGCCGCGTACGCGGCTCAAAATCGCCCGGGCAATACGCGGCATCAGGCCTGTCGCTTCCATGGCGCCGCCAAAGAGCATGGCGGTCATAATCAGCGCGATAGTATCGTACATGCCCGCAAGGCCGCCCCGCGATAAAAGCGCGTCCACCACTTCATGGCCGCTATCAAGAGAAAACCCTTCATAAGCGGTCATAACCAACAATACATAGCGCTCACTCCAAGGCATGGCCGCACCCTGTTCCGTCACAAACTGAAGCGGCTGAAACACCAGCGCCGCCGCCGCGCCTAGCAACGCCCCTGCCACCAGCGCAG
Organism: Candidatus Hydrogenedentota bacterium; assembly: GCA_007124105.1. GTDB lineage: Bacteria > Hydrogenedentota > Hydrogenedentia > Hydrogenedentales > CAITNO01 > SLFT01. The sequence goes on from SLFT01000297.1 coordinate 2,568, forward strand.
GAATGGCGGGGACGCCCCGGGCCGCCAGCACAATCACCAGCGCGGGTACAAGAAGCAAATACCAACGCACGGTAAAACTGTTTTCGATGCCGGCAAGGATGCCGGAAACCGATGTGGCGCTGAATTCTCCGGGAGTATAAAAAAGACTGACGGCTGTGAACAGCAGCAGTGTAAGCGTAAAACTTGGGATAGTGGTATAAAACATGTGCCGAATGTGCGTGAATAACTCGCTGCCTGCAATGCCCGGCGCCAGATTGGTTGTATCGGACAGGGGCGACATTTTATCGCCGAAATAGGCGCCGGATATAATGGCGCCGGCCACCAGCGGGGCCGGGAAGCCAAGCGCCGCGCCAATACCGAGCAGCGCTATACCCACGGTGCCCATGGTAGACCAACTACTGCCCACCGCCAGCGAAACGATGGCGCATACGATGCAGGCCACGGGCAGAAATACTGTGGGCGTCAATACACGGATGCCATGGTAAATCATGGTGGGCACAATACCGCTGAGAATCCATAAACCAATGAGGCAGCCTACGATCATGAGGATCAATACGGCTTCCATGGCAAGCACAATGGACTTGATGGCGCGACTTTCAATGTCGCGATACCGCAGTTTCAGGATAAACCGTCCCAGCAAGGCCACGAACACGCCGGAAAAAAGCAACGCCATCTGGTTCGGCCCCGCCGAAGAATCATCGCCGAACAGGTAAACATTCGCGCCAATCAATGCCAGCAATACGGCGCACGGCGTGAGGGCAAGCCACAGGGGCGGTTGTTTCTTTGGTACAGTCTCGGACATAATAGATACTCCCTTAAAGAGCCTTTACTATACCCTACGACGCGATGAACAGTCCACAGTGCATGGCCTGGCTAAGACAAACTTGCCCTCTTGACTGATAAATACGTATGGTATCAGGGCATCTACAAATGACGGTTTAACTTTTCCGAGGAGGACAGCATGACAAAACAACATCGTTTTCTGGCATTTGATCTTGGCGCGGAGAGCGGGCGCGCCGTTTTGGGCGTACTTGATGGCGGACGCCTCACGTTGCATGAGATACACCGTTTCAGAACGGAAGGCCTGTTCATGCTGGGGGTGCGCCAATGGGACATTGCGCGTATATACGAAGAAATGATTTATGGGTTGGACCGATGTGTGCGTGAATATGGCCCCGACCTGGATGGTATTGCCGTGGACACCTGGGGCGTGGATTTTGGATTGGTGGCGTCGGACGGCACGGTGCTCGCCAATCCTCGCCATTACCGGGACAAGGCCAACGAGGGCATGCAGGAGCGCGCCTTCAGTGTTGTGCCGCGCGCCGATATTTACAAGGCCACGGGAATACAGTTTCTGCCCTTTAACACGCTGTACCAGTTGCTGAATTATAAAGAGAACAACTCGCCACTCCTTGCCGTCGCTGACACGTTGTTGTTAATGGGTGATTTATTCGCCTATCTGCTTTCGGGACGCAAAGCATGCGAATACACCAACGCCTCTACCAGCCAGATGTTAAATCCACACACCCGTCTCTGGGACAAGACGCTTATCGAAAAATTGGGATTGCCGCACAACCTGCTGCTTGATCCCGTTTCGCCCGGAACGGTGCTGGGGCCAATCCGCGGCGATATTGCCGAACAGACGGGCGTGAATCCGAACGTGCCCATTATCGCTACCGCATCACACGATACCGCCTCTGCCGTTGCCGCTGTGCCTGTCGCGGATGCCGGAGATGAGTGGGCATACCTCTCCAGCGGCACATGGTCGTTGCTGGGCGCTGAGCTGACGGCGCCGCATATCAGCGACGGCAGTCTGCGTGAGGATTTTACAAACGAAGGCGGAGTGGCTGGACGCATCCGGTTCCTGAAAAACATTTTCGGCCTTTGGCTGGTACAGGAGTGCCGACGCAGCTGGGAGCATGAGGACGGGAAATCGTTGGATTACGGCGCATTAACCGCGGAAGCGGCGGCCAGTACGCCGTTTAATGGCTGCATAGACCTTGATGACGAGCGGCTGATTGCCCCCGATGATATGCCCGCCCTTATTCAGACTTTGTGCCGCGAGGCAGGAGTGCCCGTGCCCGAGACGCGCGGCGCTATTCTACGGTGCGCGCTGGAAAGCCTGGCGCTGAAGTATCGGGTGACCTTGCGTAAACTGGACACCCTGCTGGGACGCACAACCCGTTGCCTGCACATTATCGGCGGCGGCGTCCAAAATAAACTGTTGAACCAGATGACCGCAGACGCATGCGGCATCCCTGTAATTACGGGACCCATTGAAGCAACCGCCCTGGGCAACATCGGGGTGCAGGCCATGGCAGTGGGCGCTCTCAGCAGCCTCGAGGAATTACGAAAGACCATCAGCCGTTCCGTGACGCCTGAGAATTACACGCCCGAGAATACAAGCGCCTGGGACAATTTAGACAAATAGCGTCTATTAGTCCGTATCACCTTCTTCGTTCTGGGAATCCGACGTGGACGCGGACGTTTTCAAGATTTCGATGCAAGCGTCATAAGCCATCTCCGGCGTGATTTCTTCCAGATAGCGTATTCCCTCTGTGGGCGGCAGGTTGCGTTCCGGAGACTCTGGTCCCTTGTACAGCACTCGGCTGGGCAGCCGATATGGATGATGCTTTGCAGGCGAGGTGCCGCCGAATACGGCTACGACAGGTATATCCATGGCAGAAGCAATATGCATGGGACCCGTGTCTCCTCCAAAGAACAGATCGCATTGCTTGACCAGCCAGGTAAAATGCTTCAGGTCAGGCGTTTCGGGTGCAATGTGCGGGTTGCGCTTTGCCATGCCGTGAACCTGTTGGGCAATAGGGCGTTGTCCGGGACCCCAGGTTAACATCACCTCAAACCGCCCGTCTGCGAGCAACAAATCAGCCAGTGCAGCATAATAATTCAACGGCCATTGTTTCTCGGGTCTGTCAACGGGCGCATGCATGGCAACAATGATTTTACCGCTATGAAAGTCTTCGTGGATGTATTCCTCGATTGTGTCCTGTACGTCCTCGGATACGGCTATGAGAACATCCAGGTTCTCGCGCGCTGCGCCGGCGGCTTTTGCCAGCAGCAGATTCTCCTCAATGCGGTTCAATTGGGTTGACGGTAACACAACACAGTGGTTGGCAAAACGATGGCTCATTTCCTGGGCGCGCGGCGGCGCAAAGGCGTAACGGTCCTTGGCGCGGCTGGCGCGCATTACCAGGCCACTTTTCAGGATACCATGAAAATCCAGAATCATGTCATATTTAGACTCGCGAATATGCCCGCAGAAATCACGGAACACCCGCGCGCCGCGCCAAAATCCTTCTGGACGATCAAAGACATGAATCTGGTCAAGTGCAGGATGATCGGAAATGATGTCCAGTGATTTAGGTTCCACGGCCCAGTCAATCTGTGCGTGCGGATACGCGTCGCGCAACCCATGCAACGCGGGCAACACGCGAACGACGTCGCCAATTGCGCTGAACCGCACAATAAGAATGCGAGGTATGCCGTTAAGCATGAAGACTTTCCTGCTCCCAGCGCGCGTGGACATCGCCCCTGTGATTTATGGTCGGCGGCGGGGAATGGTCGAGAACAAAAACATCATAAGCGTAGAAATCAGTGCCATCCGATCTCCTGGACATGGTTGAAAACATCTGTCCAGTGAAACAGCTGGCGGAGAGGGAGGGATTCGAACCCTCGGTACGCTTTCACGCACACACGCTTTCCAAGCGTGCACCTTAAGCCACTCGGTCACCTCTCCCGGGAGTGGGATTATAGCGAAGCCGCTGGAAGGAAAGCAACAGGATAGGGCAATTTGTTTTGGAAAGATTTGTGTATCAGCAACGGACGTCATAACTGGGTTATCGGAATTATAGCCATTATGACCCGACAACAGAAGGGGCAGATGTTTGTGCGGGTTACTCCGTACCTATTGCTGACCGTGGAGAATGAGTCGTGCGGTATTACTGGCGTCGCGCGCGAAGCGCTTCAAGCACTGCCTGCGGATCAGCCATGATATCTATGGTGAGGTCGAGCGCGGCGCTTTCAAGTTTCGCATAGCCGGCGATGCGCTCATCTTCAAGGCCCAGTTTAAGGCGGGCGCTGTCAAAGCTACGTTGCGCATCTTTGCCAATGACGCTTTCGAGCATACGGGCCATTTGCCGGCTTCCAGTCATTTCGCCAACATATTGCTGCAAGAGCAATTGTTCGACCATGTCCCGGTTCATACTGAAATTCTCGTGCGCCGCGAGGTCAACATTCAGCATGGTCAGCTGTTGCGAGGTGAAACCCGCTTCGAAGGTTCCGTTGACAAGTCCTGTAAGCACCAGGGAAGGCGGATCGAATTCATTGGTAAATAGCCGTAAATCTATGTCGTTTGCCTCCCCTGACACAATAATTGGAATCCCGGCTTCAAAAGGACGGAGTTCAATGCCGCCTGTTACTCCGCCGCCTAACAGGCTCAAATTCGTATTCTCAATTACAATCCGGTCTTCGTTCAGCGTGAAAGAGCCTGTTGTCTGGCGCAGGGTGATTCCCCCAACCAGCGATTCATCAATCCGTAGAGTGCCTTTGCCGCTTGGATGTGGGCGCAAAGAAGCTGTTCCCGCCAACGTGACCCCCTGCATATTCGCCAAGTTTTCGGGCAACGTTATCTGCGACGCGTTTACGTTGTATGTCGCTATTCCTCCCAGGCCCGTATCATCGTAAGCAAAGTCTTCAACTTTAACCATGATCCGGCCATCGGCTGCGGCGAGGTATTGTTTGGCGACAAGGGGGGAAAAATCGCTTTCAAAAAGAAGGGAAGAACTGATCATGATACCTTCAGGAGTAACCTGAATCGTATCCGCCGAAAAATGCGTACCTTCGTCCAGGGCAGCATGAACCGGCCCGGCATCAACCGACAAGGTCTCAAGATCAAAACGTATCGGCAGGTCAAGCGTGAGGGGCTGTCCATAGGGAAGCGAAATATGGTCATACCCCAGCGGATCAAAAGAGAGATGCAGGGGACTTATTTCGCCATTGCGCCAGTTATGCATTGAAAACGCTCCCGCAACCGTCATATCGCCCCACAAATCGTGCTGGTCGAATATGGGGCCAAGTGTAGCTAATTCGGCTGAACCATTAAAACGCGCGGCAATATGGCTGTCCCTGATGTTATAGTGAAAAGCATGCAGGTTGACATCAACGCCTTCGGTCAAACGCAATGCGCCGTCAGCAATGATCGAGGAAAAGTCTGCGTCAAGAACACCGTTGGCTGATAGTTCCGGCGCATCAAATGTTTCCGGCAGTTTCCACGCGCCATAGGCGGGTGTCGGCGTTCTTGCTGTCAGGGAAAAATGATAGGCGCCGTTCTCCTCGCGTTGTATATCCATTGTAGCGCTAACCAGCGCGTCGAGGTCTTTCAGCGTGGGGAGCGGCGTCAGTAAAAGCGCTTCTGACGCGTTCATTTGCTCTACAGAAAGCGTAGCCGTAAGGGGCGTGGCGGGGCCCATTGCGGCCTGGAATGTGCAATGGCCATCGCCAAGGGTCATGCGTCCTTGAATACTCGCTTCATGTTCTTGCAACGTATAGGTTCCAGACGCAGCAATGGCAGCGGTGGTTCCAGAAGATAGCAGCGGCGATAAAGTGGTATCCAAGGTGATAGTATCGTCCTGGAACCTACACGACAGTGTCGCGCCCACGTGTTGAAATTCCGGCAAATAGGGTTTGTAACTGACGAGCGGTTCGGGCCAAAGTGATATTATGTGCGCGGCAGTCCAATCGGCCAATGTGGCGTCAAGGCCGATGCCGGCTTCGTCTGCCGCAAAAGTCCCTGATATGCGTTGGCCTTGGCCAAACGTTGTTGCCCATTGGGCCTCCGCATACGTTTCATGGCTCCCTGTCGCATGGATGCGCAGGTCTCCTGAATACCAGGGGCGCCCGTCGTAGTTTAGTGCAAGGTTTTTGACATGCGCGTCAATTTCGGCGTCCTCAATAAGTGGGAACTTGTCCCGCAATGAGGCGTTAAGATGAAGCGGCGCAATTGTTGCCGCTTCGAAGGTGATATCCAAAGGCGCATAAAGGGAAAGCAACATGCCAAAAAGCGGGCCATTCAGTTCCAACGAATCCATGTTCAACCTTACTTGCGGCGTTGGTTCCATAATAAAGGCGCCTTCACCGTCAAGAACAAGAAAGTCAGGCAAATCAATTGTCGTTGCTAGGGTTACACTCTCGGGAGTGCGCCCAAAGGTGGCCGATACGTTTCCCGCGGTCTCTGGCACATCAGGCCATGCGAACCCGCTTTGCCAGGCGGCGCGTGTTTCGCGACCATGGATGGATGCGGTAATGTCGTTCATGGCTTCCATCCGGGCCTCAACACGCAACCCCGTTACGGCGGCAGACCAATCGGGCATGTCAGCCCGTATACTGATTTCAGACGCTGAAAAAGTTTCGGGAAACCAGTATGAGGCATCAGTGTTTGAATCGCCCGCTTCCAAGTGAGAAAGTAAAAATGCGTAATTTGGATTGTCTGGATTGCGGCCATCAACGTGCAGGCGCAACCCCAATGCATCCACCGATTCAATGCGGGGCGGCGTGGGGAAGGGGGAGAAGCGATAGCGGAGAGATACCGCATCGGCGTACAGCAACGGCGCGTCATTGTCGCCTTGAATAGTGAGTCCCCGCACATAAAGTGGGTTGCGGCCTTCCAGCCACAAATTTATTCGCGCGCCGAAAATGCGCTGTGAAACGCCTGGAATAATGCGACGCTCCAACAGTCCGGACATGAGAAAGATGTCGGCAAGAACAAGACAGACCACAACAAACCGCACCGCCATCGCCATGCTCTGTATTACTTTCACGAGTGCGCTATGCTGTTTTTTCTGGGTCATGCTGGTATCACGGTCATTCAGGCATCTGTTCTGTAGATGTTTCCTGTTCGTCCCCTTCCCATGGGATATCAACCACTTCTATGTCAAGGCGTCCTATGAGCGGCAGGATTCGCGCCTGACGGAACAAATCGCCCTCCGCAAACTTAATGTGGGTAACGTCCACCGGCAACTGATTGAACGCGGGATCAACGTCTACCCATTCTCCCAGCCAAACCGAGGCCCACTGATGAAAATAGAACCCGGGATGCTCGTTTTCCACATAGATTAGTCCGGCTACCTTTTTTGCGGGCAGTCCAGCCGCACGGGCAAGGGCTACATACAATACGGTGTACTCCGTGCAATCGCCTTCCATGCTCTCAAGTACCTCAAGGGCGTTTGAAAGACGCGCAGAAAAAACGTTGCGCATATTGGCGCTAACCCAATTACATAATTTCTCCGCAATGCGCAGCGGATTGGTTTCGTTCCCCACAATCTCCTGTGACTTCGCAATTATTTCCGGCGCGTCGCTTTGCGCATAGGTGCTCGGACGCGTATGGGTCAACAGTTCTTCATCTGTAATGGGTAGTTCCGGGAGGGGGAGAGCGGATACATCCGTTCTCGTTGCATAGAAATCCA
>SLFT01000273.1 GCA_007124105.1 Candidatus Hydrogenedentota bacterium
AAAATATACTTGTACCCCACGCGCCACGTACTGATATCCTGGCTGTGTTTGCCTATTTTTGCTGCGTATTCCTGCCAGTAACCAGGCAGTATGCGATCCGTCATGCGACCGACAAACCCCCGTTCCTCTTCCTCGGCGGCGGCCCTTGTCATATTAGATTCGGTACCGCGCCAATACACAAGAGAGACGGCCGAAAGACCGCCCACTATCAGCGCAAAGGCAATGAAAAAACGGAGATAGCGCGTATCCAGCTGTTTATCGAGCAAACCACGTATCGCTACGAGCGCCAACGCAAAGCCAAAGGCGGTCCAGGCGAACAGAGTAAACAAATGCATCATGGGCGAATATCCGCCGCCGCTGGTCTTTATGTATTCAAAGAACTGTGAAATACTTCGTTCTTCCGAGCCCATCCAGGGCGCAAGTACGCCGCTCATCAACCCGAAGGAACCCCACAGAAAGGTTACGGCAAACACAATGCCAGTCACATGTATAATGATGCGGGCGTTGCGGGGGCGTTCCTGTATCTCCAAACGATTGTAAATGTCTTTGCCATAGACCATGCCCAGTTCAACAAGCGACCAGAAGAATTTCGCGCCAATCCCAAAAAGCAAAACCGCCGGAAAAATTCGCGAGAGCATGGCAAAACCCGTCAACGCACCCGCGGCAGCAAACTTGTCTTTTCGAATCAGGCAAACCGCCATTACCATGCTCATGGCCCAATCGGTACGCAGATAAGCGCCCTTCATGTGCCACCACTTCATCATATAATTCGTGCCCAGCAGAATAATCATTAACAAGGCCGTTCGCGGCCCGAAAGCCCAGACTACCATTACAAAAGCTGCGAGAATCAACAGGGGATCAAGCAACGCCAAAAACATCATACCCCTGGAACTGTCAGTAGAAATGCGATTGCTTAACAGCCCGCCCACAAGCATGCTCCACACCGGCGTGCCATTGTACCCCTTGTCGCGCAGCACGCCATTCCATCGGAACTGCACCAGATTCGCCTTGAAGTATTCAATGTCTTTCTTGAACTCCTCCCAGCGTTTCTCGGAAAACAAAGCCCGGTATTTATCCGCATTGTTCAAAACCTGCTGGTGGTTCACGCGCCTGCCAGTGGCCAGTTCGCGAATGGTGCCCGTGCTGTGTTTCCACTTCAAACCTGTGTCGTAGTCCGCCACCAGGGACGCGGCGTACATATTGGTGTAGCCCACTTCACGCGCGTATTTGGTGCCAATATAGTAATGGTAAAACTCATAGGCGTTGAGATAGCTGTCAAATCGGTAATAATCAGTGGCGCGATAATTTTCCACGGCGAGTATGGCCACGGCAAGCAGTGGCGCCATCATGAATCCCCGGGCTGCCATGAGCATACGCTCGCCCATCGCCCGTCGTATAAGACCGCGACCCAACAGATAAAAGATGGCGACCATGATCGTTGCCGCCACAGGCAATATGTATTGCAGGTCATAATTCAGCGAGAAATGTCTCAGAAACGCTAACATTGGTCTTCTCCCCTGCGCATATTTCCGTTATGCGCGGTTAAGATATGACGTGGGATAAAAACTGTTGGGTTACGCCGCATACTGTACACGTCAAGATGAAATGAATGCAAAAAAACACGCGTAAACAGCGACGATGTTGCGCCAATCATCTCACGTTACGCCCTCTTACCAATGTTAACCCGTTTGAATTGATGGTTATTGGGCGCCTGAAGTATACCCTGTTATTCGTTCGCTGGCGTGTCGTGCCACGGCCCCACAAAATCGCCCGGGCGGTATTCACGCAAAAGGTTGGCCCGGATGTCTTTTTCATAATAGAGGGTAGGCCGCATTTCCTCGGCGGCGAAAAGTGGCGCTTGATCGGTATAGTGCGGCGATTTGTCATCCGTAGTCGCCGTGCCGTATTGGTGTACGCTCTCGGAATGCATGGCGCCGTCTGCTGTCCAGGAAACCATCTGGAAAAAGCAGTCGCCGTTGATGCCCGCAAAACGTCCGTCTTCCTGTAAACCCAGGTCTACGGCGCGCAAACAATCGGGACATCCACCCAGCCCCAGGTCCACATCGCCTCGACGCAGCCGCAGCATCTCTTCCCAGGGGACATCCAGGCGTCCGTGATGTTCGCGCATGAAATCCGCGGCGCTGCGCAACCGTTTGAGCGCACTCGGCTCATCAACGGGCCCATCTTCAGAGGGGTCAAGTTCCTGGGCCAGCATTGCCAGCGCTGTACCGACGCGGTCGCGTTCGCCCGACAAGTCCCAGTCGGCAATCAATGCGACCGCCTCGTCGAGATCGGAATCTTCGGGCAATGGCGCGTCCAGCACTGCCTGACGCCACTGGCCTACGCGCGATTCGGGGTCGTATACTTGGTCGTATTTGTATTCGTAAAACTTCTCATGCGTGATCGCCGTATCGGCGCCGTACAGGGCCAGCGCGCGCCTGGCGCGGTTCGTAAAATGCTCCTCGATGCGCATGGTGGGGCAAAATTGTTCAGGCTGCGGATTCTCATCGCCGACAGTAGTGTAATACGGGGCGTTATTGCAGCTCTGAAGAAAAGCGCTGTCGGGATTTA
>SLFT01000454.1 GCA_007124105.1 Candidatus Hydrogenedentota bacterium
GGCATTACCGATCTCCGCGACGAATCGGACAAAGACGGTATGCGCATTGTTATCGAAGTGCGCAAAGGTGAAGAGCCTGAGGTGATCCTGAACCAGCTGTACAAACATACCCAGATGCAGGTAACCGCGAGCATTATTATGCTTGCCCTGGTCAAGAATACGCCTCGCGTTTTGAACCTGCGCGATATCGTGTTCTGCTACATCCAGCATCGGTCAGAAATTATCGAGCGGCGTACGCGCTATGAACTGGCGCAAGCGGAAGCGCGCGCCCATATTGTAGAGGGGTTGCTCAAGGCGATAGACAATATAGACGAGGTTATCGCCATTATCCGCAAAAGCGACGACAGCGACGATGCGCGCGCGCGCCTGATGGAGCGCTTCGAGTTCAGCGAGGCGCAGGCCAACGCGATTCTGGCCATGCGACTGCGGCGTCTCACCGGGCTTGAGCGGACGGAACTCGAGCAGGAATACCGTGACCTCATCAAGGAAATCGAGCGGTTGCGCAACATTCTTTCCAGCGAGAAAACCATCCTCGTTGAGGTGCGCAAAGAGATAATACAAGTTCGGGACGCCTACGGGGATGCGCGGCGTACGGAGATACTTGACGAATTGGGCGAATTCCGCGTGGAAGACCTTATTGCCGACGAGAACATGGTGGTGACCGTGTCGAACCAGGGCTATATCAAGCGCCTGCCTGTGACCACCTATCGCAAACAGCGGCGCGGCGGACGCGGCGTGTCCGGCATGGAAACCAAAGACGATGATTTCGTGCGCGACCTGTTTATCGCCTCCGCCCACCAATACATGCTGTTCTTCACCAATCGCGGCCGGGTCTATTGGCGCAAGGTGCATGAATTGCCCAAGGCGGGACGTACCGCCCGCGGACGCGCCATTGTCAACGTATTGAATCTGGGCGCTGAAGAGACGGTTACGGCCTTCCTGCCTGTACGCGATCTTAATGAAGATGGACGCTTTGTTTTCATGGTCACCAAGCGCGGCGTTGTCAAGAAAACCGCTCTCAAAGCGTTCAGCAACCCGCGGTCCGCGGGTATCATTGCGTTGGACCTGGACAAGGACGACGGGCTGTGGGATGTATTGCTTACTTCCGGCAACGACAACATTCTCATTGCCACGCACAAAGGCCTGGCTATCCGATTCCCTGAAAAGGATGTGCGTTCCATGGGCCGCAATGCGCGCGGCGTTATTGGCATACGTCTGCAAGACGAGGATTACGTCGTGGGCGTGTCTGTTGCCGAAGATGATATGACCGTACTCAGCATCACAGAGAATGGCTTCGGCAAACGCACCAAAGTGGGCGAATACCGTCTGCAACATCGTGGCGGCCAGGGAATCATCAACATCAAAACCACGGAACGCAACGGCAACGTAGTGGGCATGCTTACCGTGGACGACGACGACGAAATTGTGCTGGTAGCTACCGACGGCGTGGTCATACGCACCGGGGTACAAGGCATTCGCACCATTGGTCGCAACACGCAAGGCGTCAAGGTGATGACGCCGCAGTCCGATGCCGTGGTCAGCGCCGTGGCCCGCGCGCTTGGTGAACGGAAAGAAGAGGCCGCCACCGAAAACGCGCCCGCCGAGGTGGACGCCACACAGTCGGAAAACGGCGAAGCCGATGACGATGCGCCTGAACAGCTTGAATTGGACGACGATAAGTAAGTCATGTAACAAGGCCGGCTGCGCAGGCGGACGGCGTTTTTCGCGCACCTCTTGCCCGCCATAAACATTTTCAAGAGGACTCAACATGATGAGATGCTTTGGAAGCATGAAGCGCGTGGTTGTGACAATCATGGTGATGGCGGCAGTATCGTCTATTGCTCATGGCGTAGACAGGCCTTACACGGGCGCCCCTACGCGGGATGGGGATTTGCAGTCGAACCTGCGCCTGCTGAATTTGTGGGGCGAGCAGCCGGAATCTGTGCAGGAAATATATGAAGCCGCCTACAATGTGTTGACGGCCGACCCGGCGGCACGATTTGCGGATGTGGCGGCAGACGAGACATTTCAAGACCGCTGCGAATCCCACGATATTGTTATGCTGGGGGGCCCCATGCTCGGCTGCGTCAGCGCTGACGGTGCGCGTGTATGGGTGCGCACGTCTCGACCGGCCTCCGTGGAAGTACTGATAGTTGAAGGCGACGTGACGCATTCCTTCGGGCCCGACCACGCTTCAGCGGAAAACGACCTGACGGCGATTGTCCAGGTATCTGGACTGCGGCCCGCGACTCGTTACCCTTATCGGGTACTGGTGGACGGCGTAGCCGCGCCGCTGCCTGAAAACGCCACGATTGTCACTGCGCCGCCGGAAGTAGCCGCTGGCAAGATGCGCATAGCCTTTGGCAGTTGTTACCACCGTTGGGGGCTTGGCAACATGACCCTCACAAAGGCAATTCAAGAGCGGCAGCCTACCGCAATGCTGTTGCTGGGCGACGTTGCCGTGCAGGATAGAAACGAACACCTTGGTCTTCATCGGGCCGATTATCTCATGCGCGACATGATGCCTGCCTGGCAACGTCTGGTTGCCAAAACGCCTGTATATGTCACCTGGGACGACCATGATTATTTTGACAACGACCTGGCGGGCATCCCAGACGGATTTACGGCGGAGGACCGAAACGGTGTGCGACAGGTCTGGCGAGAGAACTGGAACAACCCCATGTACGGTCTTGAAGAAGCCGGCGGCGTATTCCTGCGCGACAGGATTGGTCCCGCGGATATTATCATGGTGGACAACCGTTATTTTCGAGAGGCGGGGACGTTCCTCGGCGATGCGCAAATGCGCTGGCTTAAAGAACAGCTGCTGGATTGCGAAGGACCGTTCATCATCATGTCTTGCGGCACTATGTGGAGCGACTATGTCTCAGACGGCAAGGACTCGTGGGGCGTTTATGATCCCGAAGGGCGTGAGGCGCTCTTTTCCTTCATCGAAAAGCACCAGATTGGCGGTGTACTGCTCATTTCCGGAGACCGTCACGGCGCGCGCGGCTTCACCATTCCGCGGCCCGATGATTTCGCGTTCTATGAATTCGGCGCGGCCAGCCTGGGCGGACGGCGTGGACCGTCGGTGACGAAGCCTGAATGGGAAACCCAGCTGTACGGTGTGGAAGATGTCTACGCTTTTGGCGAGTTCGAGATAGACGCTACACTGGAGGACCCGGAAGTGACGTTTCGGTTAATCCAGGCCGAGGGGAACGTCTTGTATGAGATTACATTGTCGCGCAGCGTGTTGACGCCGGGCTTTTGATATCAGGCGTTGAAGCCGTACATGGAATAAACAGTGCTGTTCCTGCTGTTCACTACATGTGTGATCACGTGAAAGTGTGTCTTTCGCTGGTATAGCGGGACACGAAAATGGAAACCAGACAGCAGGAGGATTTCAGAATGCGACAAAAAAGAACTGTGTTGGGCCCTTATTGTATTGGGGTATATGTCGCCACAGCGGCAGTGGTTGCGCTGCTGCACACGCCGGCGGTGTTTGCCGAGCCCGAGTATGCGCCCGCGGACTTGAGTGGCAAAAGTGTAGCGGTGCTCGTTGGCGAAGGACTGCACGACGCAGAGACGCTTGTGCCAATTGGATTCCTGGCCAATCGCGGCGCCGCAGTTACGGTTGTGGGCGTCGCGCCGGGTCATGCGAAGGCTTATAACAGCGATACGTGGGTGCGGATTGAAAAGTCCGTTGACGACGTGGACGCGAATGACTTTGACGCTATCGTGATTCCCGGCGGCAGCTCGCCCGCTTATTTGCGCGAGTATGACAATGTAGTGGCGTTTGCGCGCGATGCCGTGGAAGCCGGCAAGGTAGTGGCCGCAATATGCCACGGCCCCCAGGTATTGATTACCGCGGGTGTGCTTGAGGGCAAGAACGCCACGGCCTACAGCGGTGTTGCCGATGAATTGCGCGAAGCGGGCGCCAACTACGAGGATGTGCCCATGATGTGCGACGACAACATTATTACCTCGAGAATCCCGGATGATCTGCCCGTTTTTGTGCGCGCCATTGAGCAGGCGCTCGTGGAGACAAACTGATACATAGAACCGAACAGGCTGTGCGCATGGCATGGCAAAACGATGAACCCAAAGCCGGCGTGTACAACGCGCCGGCTTTTTCTATGAGCCTGGTCTTTTATGGTCTCGCGCAAGAGTGCACTCTCATTTTTGTGATTCTGGGTACGCTTCTTTTTGGAACCAGGGCAATTCGTGGATGATAATCAGAAACAGCCCCGCCATGATAGCTACATCGGCGATATTGAAAATCCCGGTTCGTATGCTGAAATCGCCTATACTGACGCCGATGTTCATGAAATCCACCACGCGCCCGTCACGAAATACGCGGTCAATGAGATTGCCAATACCGCCGCCGGCAATCAAGGTCAACGCGCAAGCGGTGATGACCGGAACACGCTTTGCGACAAAGAGGTAGGCGAGTACGCCCAATAGAATTAGCGCATTCAACCCTGTCAATAACAATGTACGCACACCAGGCGGCAACCCCGCCCCGAGACTGAGAAACGCCCCGGTATTTTCCGCATACAGCAATTTGATAGTGTCCCCCAGAAACGAATAGACGCGCCCCGTATCTCTCAGACCCCTTATGGCGACTATCTTGGTTGCGTGGTCCGCAATCACCAGAATACTCAAGGCGATGACAACATATATGGCGCGTTTAAGACGAGTCATAGTCTTTCCTTATCGTGTGTTATACCATTTCTTTCACGTTATTTCCGGATGCGGGGCCTTCCAGGAATGGTTTAGCGGCGGCATTATGCCTTGTGCGCGCAGCGTTTGTATGCGCAGTCGCAATGCCGCGCCATGAAGCAGCTGCAGCGCGACCACTGCGACTTCCCGGTTCTTCGGTTCTTCGAGAAAACTTTCCCGCGTCCAGTCGTTAAATGCGCCCATTGCCGGTCCGCACCAGATTTGAAAGTCCTGCTTGCGGTCTTTCTGGCCGGCATTGGCCCAATGCGCGGCATTGCCGAGATACCAGCGGAAGGTCAACGCCATTTTTTTTCTGGGGTCATCTTCGGCTTTTTCCAGCTGTTGCGGATTCCGTTCGGCAAAGAACGCGCGGGTCTCTTTCCAAATGTCATCAAGGGACGCGCGAAAAATTACGGTTTCTATCTTCGTGCGCTCATCGGGCGGAAGCGCCTCAATACTGTCATAACGTCGGTACAAATCATACAATTTTGAGGCGCGTTCCGCGAAACGCGTACCGCGCTTCAACACCTGTACAGTAGCGCCCATCTCGAACATGTCGGCGGCGGGCGCATCCGCTACATCGGTCTGGGATGCTTGCGCCAGCATTTCGCGTACGATAAACGATGTGCCGGACTCCACGCAAGCCTGATTAATTGATCCTGTCACAATATAGGCCGCGCCCATTGCAAAAGCGGCGGCTGCGCTCTCCGGCGCGCCCATACCGCCCGCCAGACCAACACGCGGCGGTTGCTGGTAATGATACTTGCGTTGTACCGCATTGCGCAGTTGCAGCAAGGTAGGCAACAGCGTCATGGCAGAACGGTGGTCTGTGTGTCCGCCTGAGTCCGCTTCCGCGGTAATATCCTGTGCCATCGGGAGACGGGCGGCAAGCTGCGCCTCCTCGGCTGTGATCTCGCCTGCCGCCAGTAGTTTCCCAACCAGTTTTTCGGGTGGTGGTTCCAGGAACCGCGTTGCGACTTCGCTTCTGGAGACTTTGGCGATGATGTTATTTGGTGTGATTACCGCATCTCCTGTTCCCAGATATGCCCCTTTCAGGCGATATTTCACAAGAGCGCGCGTGGGTGCGATATAGGCCGACGCTTCCACCAGGTGTATGCCATGTGCTAGAAAAAGAGAAACGGCCCCCTGTTCCCATTCAAGATTGCCGGGGCTATTGATAAGGTTAAAACCAAATGGCTTGCTATCCATGCGTTTGGAAAGAGTTTGAACGGTCGCTCTCAGGGCGTCAAGAGAAAGGCCCGCTGATCCGAAGAAACCCAACATGCCCGATGCGCCCATGGCGCTGACCATGACCTCGGAAGCGATGCCGTGGGCCATGCTTCCCGCATAGCAAGGGTACGTAAGGCCGTGGGCATCGAGGAACCCGCGGTCGCCAAGGTGCGCAGGCGGGCAGGGAGGCGCAAAGGCGATCACAGGAATACCCGTTCCGTGCGGACATAAGGCGCCGCCTACTGCATATTTCAGCGTTCCCTTGTCGTTAAGCACATAAAGCGGGCAGTCCAGATGCGACATGGCGCTTTCCAGGGACGCATGGACAGCGCAGTCGCCGGACGCAGTTGGCGTCCATCCAGCGACATCCGGGCAAGTATCCGAGAGCATAAGAATTCCTCAAGAAACGTTTTCTTTTCAGGCGATATCGTCGGCTTTGTCGAAGGCATCTGGTATTGCCAGTGCCCGCTATCTTCATTCCAGCATCATGGCGTACAACAGCCGCGGCGCCGTCTGACATGTCCGACCCCGTCCGACTGTCCACCGCCAAACAAAATCTTCAGAGCGACATGCCTATATAGTATCATGCAACGCTGTTACATTACGCCTGTGGTTATGTTGTGCTGAAAACAAATGCTTCGCGAAATCAGTCAAATGAATACAGCGTGGTGTTGTGGCCCGACGAAGCGGGAACAAGGAACCGGTAAAAGGCATAATACTTTCAATGCAGGGCCTATTCTAGCGCATTACACGTGACAGTTGAAACATAAGGGCAGGGCCGTTGTCAGTCCGGTTCAAAAACAATTCGTTGTTTGTAACGTAATGGAGAACCAATAACATGATGTGTTTTACCTTGTTTCTGGCGGTTATTTCCGCAACAACAGAGCCGCAAGTATCCACGCTTGTGTCCTACCAGAACGTTTGGGACATTGCCGCTGCGGACATGAACGGCAACGGGAAT
Source organism: Candidatus Hydrogenedentota bacterium (assembly GCA_007124105.1). Taxonomy (GTDB): domain Bacteria; phylum Hydrogenedentota; class Hydrogenedentia; order Hydrogenedentales; family CAITNO01; genus SLFT01. The sequence goes on from SLFT01000454.1 coordinate 6,911, forward strand.
AAAGATATCCTGTTGCTGGCCCACGATGAAACAGCGTATCCCCAGCAAAAGGAGGTGGCCCTGTTTCTTTCCGATGGCGCATGCGCCTATCCTGAAACGCCTGATTACAGATTGTCTTTGCCCGAGGAGACCGGCGCAATTATTCTTGCGGAAGTAGACGGCGCGCCCCCTGTCGAAATTGTCGCTGTTCATACCAACGGCGCATTTATATACCAGTTTACTGATGACGGTTTTGTCCACATTGAAGATGTGACGTTTAACTCGTTGTTGCCAAGTCGCAGTCGTGAGCCTGTGTTCATGCGACACGGCGCCAAGGATTTGCGCGGCGACGGTGTTGACGAGTGGTTGATTCCAACGGCGGCGGGACTGGAAATTTGGACGCGCGACGGGTGGGTGGCTACAGCGTCCTGCGATGTGGTTAGCGAGATGCGGCGCGGCGACAGCATTGTCATAACGCATCGTCTTCCCGACTATCAGACGTTTGAGATGGAGGACATGTCCACGGCAGGCCTCGCTTTTTTGAGCGATGAATTCGCCGATTTCGTGCATGGCGAGGACTGGTCAGAACATTATCGCTTTCGCATTCCCATGACGCTTGAAGAGAAATGGGACGCCTCCGCAAAAATGGACGACATCACGGGCAACGGCTTTCCCGACCTTGTGGTAACACAGACGCGCGGCACAGTACGTATGCAATCCGAAACACAAGTCTATCTGGCAAAAAGGCCTTTCGAATACCCAACAGAACCTGACGCAGTGTTCACTGTAAACGGCGCGGTTTCCAGTCCGGCCATGATAGATGTAAACAACAGCGGTCACCTCGACCTGGTCTTTATCCGCATTCCTTTTGGCGTACGCAATGTCGTTAATTTCTTCATGCGCGGGAAACTGACCGTGCGCGCCGATGTATACCTGTTCGACGGCGAGTCGTTCAGTGAATCCGCGGACTATTCCACAACCATGACCATGGACGCGCCTGAAGGGCGACAACGTATCGCTTACACGTTTGGCGATTTTGACGGCGATGGATTGGTGGACGTCGCCTATGGGCGTTCACAAGACGCGCTCAGTATCTATACAGGGGACGAGCAACGGTTTATTTCATCGCGGCCCCTTGCGGTTCTTGATATGCCAAGCTTCGGGGAGGCCAGGCCTTATGACCTGAACAACAATAACGCCAAGGATATTGTGCTTTTTCGTCCGGGCGGCAATCATGCAACGCGGGTGGACGTAATCGTGTTTTAGATTATACCCATGTTGCGCAACAGATCGCTTACAACAGGAATGGGAATCCCAAACGCTGCCGCCATAATAGCGGCAACGAGAATTAAAAAAAGAAGCGTAATTGTTGCCGCTGTTCTCTCGCGAAGCTTTGTCCATCTCATTTTCAAGTTCTCCTGTCGCCAATAAGTTGAAGCGACGCGCCGTAACGGGTACAGTATGGGGTATCCCCTTTATTTATCTCGCAGCCATTGCGTCTGCCTGTCATTGTATCAAAAGGCTTCATAACCGAGGAAACGAGTTTGTCTTCAACCCCGTCAGACCAACCTAAAGCGCTGTCCAAAGCATGGCTTATCATTGCGTTAAACGCTTTGTACAGTATTGCAGAAGCGTTGTGTTCGGTTTTCGTCAGCGTGTATTTTTACGTTCATAGCCTCGACATTAATACTGTACTGCTTCATTATCTGACCATATACACCGTGACCCCCATTGTTTTTACGTTGGCCGGCTGGTACGCAAAATCACGGGACCGCACATACGTTTTTCGGATTGGCCTGGTACTGCATGCGTTGTATTATGCTTCGTTGTTGTATTTACGCGAGGACGCGTATCTTTATGTGGTGCATCTCGGGGTGTTGTTGGGCGTTACCTGGGGGTTTTTCTGGGCCGGCAACAATACCTTTCAGTTTGATTTCAGCACACAAATGCGCAGCCGCGAATATTTCGTGGGTTTGATTTCTTCCGTAAGCAACGGTGCGCGTTTGATCGCGCCTGTCATCAGCGGCGTTATCATCAGTTTCGCTCCCACAACGCAGGTCGGCTACCGCGCTATTTTCAGCGTGGCGCTGGTTATCTATCTTGCGGCCATTGCCCTGAGTTTTCGTATCCCTCACGACAAAAGCCGACAGCCCTTCAACATCAAGAAAGCGTTGTTCCCGCCAAAAGAACATCGCGACTGGCGCTTGGTCATGGCCGCATCGGCTTCTCTGGCCGGTTCGTTTCACATTTTCCATTTTCTGCTTGCAATCATCATGTATATGCAGTCGAGCAGCGAAGCGCAGGTGGGCGGATATGTCTCGATGCAGGGGCTGGTCAGTATTGCTACCGCGTTTATGGTGGGACGTTTTGTCGTGCCCAAAACCCGTGCAACATTCATGTTCTGGGGCGTTGTTACGCTAATTGTTGCCGGTGTTACCATCATGTGGGAAATTACGATGATCACCCTGTTCGCTTTTGCTATCCTACGTTCGGTGTCGTTGCCGCTATTCGGCATTCCGCATACCGGCATTCGCTTCGAGGTCATGCAGCGTACCGCAGCGGCGGCAAGTGAGCGTATCGAATATCTTTGCGCCTGGGAGACGCCGCTCGCCGTGGGGCGCGTCATCATGATGGGGATTTTGATGCTTCTTTACAGCGGGTGGGGAGAATATGGATTGCGTATCGCGTTGTTCATGCTGTGTATGAATCGTGTCATTACCTATCTATTGTTGCGGAGCATCTCTTTTGTGCGCGACCCGTCGCTGACGTGATATTTGCAGGCCGTTTCTCTTATGATTATGAAATAACGGACGAACCGTTTCCATCGCAGAAAGGAACGTACCATGTCGCATCTATTTCACGTGGCTTCGGACCCTGTGGGACTCAAAGTCGCTTTCGGTCTGGCCTTTGTATCTCTGCTGTCGTCGCTGATTACCTGTAACGGCGTTTCTGAGGAAGTTGAGTGGCCACAGTACTCCGAGAATCCCTACGTTATTCCCTTGGACATACCGGCGCCGCAAGATTCCGCGGGCGGCCTGATTACCGCTGATTTGACAGGCGACCGGCGCATGGATTTTTTGATTACCGTGCCAGGACATATCACCGCCCATGCCAACGA